>JAEUVS010000069.1 GCA_016786745.1 Chitinophagaceae bacterium
AAAATAGACGGAATTGAGCGATACAGGATATCTTCTATCGAACCTAACCTCTTGTCGAACGACATCATCCAGTTTGTTGCCGAAAGCAACAAATTCATGCCTCACTTTCATATACCACTTCAAAGTGGCAGCAACAAAATATTGGGCATGATGCGTCGGCGGTATAAAAGAGAATTATACGCCGAAAAGGTATCGCTCATAAAAGCGTTTATGCCTCACTGTGGTATCGGGGTAGATGTAATTGTCGGGTTCCCCGGCGAAAGCGATGAGGATTTTGAAGAAACATTTGAGTTCCTTCATTCGCTTGATGTTTCATACCTGCATGTATTCACTTACTCCGAACGCGATAACACGCACGCGTTAAATATAGCACCGGTAGTACCTGTTCATGTGCGCAACGAAAGAAATAAAAAGCTGCGCAACCTTTCATACATGAAGAGCCAGTATTTCAGCTCCCTCCACGAGGGACAAACCCGCAAAGTTTTGTTCGAATCCGGCAGGGATAATGGGATGATGGAGGGGTATACCGACAACTACATTAAGGTGGCTACGCCTTACCGGCCGGAGTGGTTTAATCAAATTATAGACTGGAAGTTTTAAGATGGTTTCGCATTAGCGAACAATGCAATATAACCAGGTATTATAGCGTTAATCTTCCCGGTTAACACCGTCCAATCCAATATCCAGGTCTCAATGAAAACCGTGATGCTATACGCATGTGTGCTTATTTTCCTTACCAGCTGTCAGAAGGAGATTTTTCTCCCTGAGACGGTGAAGGAAGGTCCTAAAGAAATTAAGATCCCGGACCTTCAGCTCAATCCGAAGCCAGAGCCTGAACCTGCTCCGGGTCAGCCCGATCCTCTTGACCCCCCTCCCGGCGAAGTTTCTGAGTCTGTGTACCTGAGTAATCTTGTAGAGGTTCTGAATGAAGAGAGCCATTACCGCATTTCAAGAGTATTTACCGACAAAATGAACTTGTGGCTGAAGACCCCCGAGTGGTCAAAAGACGATGTTCATACGTTTGGATTTATGGGTAGCGGCAAAATTGAATCTAAGGGCGCTGCATTTCCCGACAACCCATTTACCGTGCTTGAACAGAATTGGACGGCATACGCCGACGCCGACGGCGTTAAGCTAACCTGGGTAGACGCAAAATATAACCCGGTTACATATACGCTTGTGTACGCAGTGCCGGGAAAATGCTTCAAAGCATTCCGGACCATCAGCGGCGAGAAAACATATTTTATGTTCGAGATCATTTAAATAATTGCACTAACCCCTAAGCTTTAAATCAAAAAGGGCCCGTAGATTCGGGCCCCTTTTTTTATCGCTTTAACCATTAACTACTTGCGTACTATCATCACTTTATTCAACTGCCTCAAACCTGAGGCGTTGGTCACCTCGAGAAAATAAGTGCCGTCTGTATAACCCGACACGTTTAACTGAATGCGATTGCTTGAAGCGGCATACTTCTGATCAAACATCACCTGTCCTGCCCTGTTGATAAGCCTCAGCCTGTACGAATCGTCCCCAGGCTGGTTAACTGTTACATTCAACGTTGAAGTTGCAGGATTCGGACCCGCTACCAACGATAGCGACGATACTGTAAAACTTATTGTTTTGATGGGACTGTATTCGAACTGTGCGTCGATATCCACGATCTTAAGCCTGTAATAATTTGATCCGTTGGAAGGAGCGCCATCGCTGAATGAATATTTTTTTTCAACGCTCACGTTTCCTGAAGCCGCAACTTTGCCAATAGTGCTCCATAATTTGCTGTCACTGCTTCTTTCTATTTCAAAATGAGAAGAGTTTATTTCAGTAGACGTTGTCCATGACAACGAAACGCCTTGTCCCTTGTTCACTGCCACAAAGTTGGTGAGTTTTACAGGCAGAATGCCAGCCTGGAACTGTGGAGAGGCCCTTTGAGAAGAGGCACTGGCAAGGCCCTGAACTGTTCCTACCGGTGCAGTTGAAGGAATTCTTGTGGAGCTGCTATTATAAATGGATTGACCTCCGAGGTTAATTACGTTGCTTCCGAATAAATTGTCGCCCGGGATTATCCTGGCGTCGGGATCCTGGATGTCGATTTTTGACGTTCCATTCAACGTAAGATCATTGCCAAGAAAACCTCCGAATTTCAAAACGCTGTTCGGTCCGTCAAGAACGAGCCACACATTGGATATGGTCATGCTCGAACTGGAGGAAGTGGTCAGTTCATGTCCGGCTTTGATAACAATCTTGCAATTGCAGTTTCCTGAAGTTGGAGGGCGACCCGACGGATTAGAAACGCCCCATGTTGCGTTTGATGTCCAGCTGCCGGATTGGGCGGTGGTATAAATGTTTTGAGAATAACTAACGACTGTAATTGCCGTAAAAAGGGTAAAGAGTACTAAATGTTTCATTTCCTACGATTTCTTGAGGGTAATAGAAAAGCCTGAAAAAAACAGGCGCTTTTTCAGAGATTCAGGAAATAAAACAAGTAGGAATTAAAGAGGATACCTGGAGCCGTAAGAAGCCACAAGATAGTTTCGGTTTTTCGGGGTTGCAAGAGCTTTTAATTTCAGGATATATATAAAGTGTAGGTAAAATGAAAAAGCCTGCTGAATAACAGGCTTTTAAACGAAATTAAAATCAGATTAAAATCACTTTCGCGCAATCATTACTTTATTGATTTGCTTTAATCCCGAGTCATTTGAAACCTCCAGGAAATACGCGCCCGCCGGATAGTTCGCCACATTCAGTTGCAGCGTGTTACCGGAAGAGCCATACTTCTGGTCGAACATTACCTGGCCTGCCCTGTTGATAAGCCTCAGGCGGTAAGGTTGATTGCCGGGCATGCTAACCTTTACATTGATAAACGAGTTAGCCGGGTTCGGACCCGCGACAACGTTAAGAGCGGTTGCGGTGAAGCTTACTGACCTGATGGGGCCGTACTCGAACGATGCATCGATGTCCACAATTTTCAGCCTGTAATAGTTTGAGCCGTCTGCGGCAGCGCCGTCAGTATATGAATAACTTTGTTCAACTCCTGTGTTTCCAGCAGCGCTTACGCGGCCGATGGCGCTGAAACTTTTTCCGTCGGTACTTCTTTCAATTTCAAAATGAGATGAGTTTATTTCTGCGGATGTTCTCCAGGAAAGTGAGACACCCTTTGCATCTTTGGAAGCAATGAATTCGGTGAGTTTCACAGGGAGCGTTCCGGCCTGGAACTGTGGACTTGCACGAATCGATGCTGCGCTTGCAGGACCCTGGACAGTACCCACAGGTGCGGAGGCTGGAAACCGTGTGCTACTACTATTGTAAATGGATTGCCCCCCGAGATTGATGACATTACTTGTAAGAAAATTAGTGCCGGGAATGATTCTCGCAGTCGCATCCTGTATATCTATACTGGAAGTTCCGTTTAATGTGAGATCGTTTCCAAGGCCTCCAAATGTCAGAACGCTGTTAGGTCCATCCAGCACCATCCACACGTTGCTTATCGTTATTGATCCAGACGAAGAAGTTGTGAGCGTGTGCCCCGCCCTGATAACGATTTTACAGTTACAGTTTCCGGAAGTAGGCGGACGACCCGATGGGTTAGAGGCTCCCCAGGTTGAATTTGATGTCCAGTTTCCGGTTTGCTGCGTAGTATAAGTAATCTGAGATTTTGAAACTGCAGCAAACACGATGAGCAGTGTGAAGAGTACAAATTGTTTCATTGTCCAACAATTAAATAAAAAGAATAAGAAACAGGTTCTTACCCGAGGAGATACAGATGTAAAACGGTGGAATTAAAAAGGAAAGGACTTATTAGATTAAATACAAATTGAAATTAGTCTAATCTTTTCATTATCAAATTTTTTATACGGCCTACTTCACCTTAAACTGCTTGATTGTAATCAAAATCATTTTAAGCTACTTTAAAATAAAAAGCCACTCATATTCGGGATGACTTTTTAAACAAAAACTACAGTTTTACCGGCAGTACCCTGGCAGGTTTAGTGTAAGCATATACGGTAGTATTGAGATCAGCGCCCGAATCTGGCAGGCCACGCCTGCCAGCAACTGCCCGGATTTTAGCTGCACATTTGCATGGCCCGCTGCGAACATAACCACGAAAGCAGCGTAAAGTGTTTTTAATTCAGTAAGGTTTAATGCCGTAAGATCCAGCAGCCGTTGGTACGCTTTTTTTAACCACCGTGGCATGTCTAAACTGGCGAAACGGGAGTTTTACAGAAAACTACCGCGGGTTATGCTCGCGACATTTAAAGGTTTTATCGAAGATAAGGGCCTAAAGCTAAGCGCCTCCCTTGCCTATTATACCGTATTCTCAATAGGACCCCTCCTCTTGCTGATCATGTCGCTCGCCAGCATTTTTTACGGCCAGGCAGCTATAGAGGGAACCGTATTCTCCGAGCTGCGGGGTTTGCTCGGTCCGTCGGCAGCAAAGCAGGTCCAGGAGATCATCAAAAACATAACGTTTTCCGGTAAAACAAGGTTCGCGCTGATAGTAAGTATCGTAACGCTTGTTGTAGGCGCCACAACGGTGTTTGTCGAAATCCAGGATTCGCTCAACATGATCTGGAAGCTAAAAGCAAAGCCGAAAAAAGGCTGGCTGGCATTTTTAAAGAACCGCCTCATCTCTTCATCACTTATTATTTCAATAGGTTTTTTAATGATCGTTTCGCTGGTGGTGAACGGCGCTATCGAAGCGCTGATGGGTGCGTTGCAGCGTTACTTCAGCTCTATAACCGAGGCGCTGATGTACATCCTGAATCTTGCCGTTTCGTTTTTTGTTATCACCATATTATTCGGCATCATCTTTAAATTTCTTCCCGACGCCCGCATACGATGGAGGCACGTAAGAACCGGCGCGATATTCACCGCTATTTTATTTATGCTGGGCCGTTACCTTATCGGTTTGTATATCCGGCAAACCGCGACAGAAGACACTTACGGCGCAGCGGGTTCTATCGTCGTACTACTGGTGTGGGTTTATTACAGCGCGGTGATCTTGTATATCGGAGCAGAATTCACGCAGGTGTATGCCGAAGCATATGGAGAAAAAATAGAACCCGCGGAATACGCCGTTCATGTAGAACAAAAGGAAATCGAAACAGAGGTTTCCAAACTTCCCGCACAACATGCAAAGGACCTAAAAAAATAAATTCCATCTCTTACCTTTGAGCACATGCCTCAAAATTATCCTATTGTAATTGTCGATGATGACCTCGACGACCGCGAGCTCCTTGGCGAAGTGACCCAGGAATTAAGGCCCGGTCATGAACTGCGCTATTTCGTAAATGGTGTTGAGCTGTTGAAATATCTTGAAACAACCACTGAGCAACCATTCATTATCTTATGCGATGTGAATATGCCGAAAATGAATGGCATTGAGTTACTCGAGCAAATTCAGAAAACGCCGTTTCTCAAACAGAAAAGCATTCCGTTTATTTTTCTTTCTACGTCTGGTGAAAAGAGATATGTGATTAAAGCGTACGAGTACTGTGCGCAGGGATTTTTTCAGAAGCCGTCTGAAATCGGGGAGTTAAGAGCGATGTTGAAGTTGACGTTTGATTTCTGGGCGAAGTGCCTGCACCCGCATCATCCACAGATTGATGTGAAATAGGAGAAGGGAAAGGGAAGAAGGGAGAAGTATGGTTATTCCCCTCTCCCCTCTCCCCTCTCCCCTCTTCTTTAATTCGTATACCCCGGATTCTGGGTCATCTTGTCATTCAATTCAATATCTGCATCCGGAATAGGGAACAATAAATCATCATCGCTATAGTTCGGCTGAAATGCAGGAATTGTCTTCAATTTCAAATACGATTCTCCATTTGAATCTTTCTTCCTGATAAGGTCAAACCAACGGTCGTACTCGAAGCAAAGCTCCTGGTTACGTTCTTCTATTACTGCTTCATCAAAATCTTCAACCGACATAGCAGTTGTAAGTAATGGATGCTCAGCTATGGGAGCATATCCGTTGGCCCTGTCTATAACCAGGTTTATCGCGTCTACCGCATCCTGCGTCGGAGCGCCATTTGCTTTGTTGGCAGCTTCAGCATATATAAGCAGTACATCAGCAAAGCGGATAATCGGCATGCTCATGATAGATGAGTAATTATCGTAATCATCCTGGCTGTCGTACATGAACTTTTTGATAAACGGTGTCTGGTCCGATTCCCAGTCGGGATATTTCACTCCATTCAATTCCGTAAGGACGTATGCATTCTTCCTCGGTGTTTCAGGAATCGCCTGCTCCCACTCTATCTGCACGCGGCTATCACCCCATCCTTCAAGCAAACCCGGGCGGTAAATCTGCGGGTCTGTATTAATGTCGGCATAGTTCGAGTTAAAGCTCCACATCATTTCAGGACCATATTTTGTGGCCACTGAAAACACATCTTCGATGTTATGCACAAGTGAGTAATCACCTTCCTGTATTACCTGCCCTGCATAATCAGCGGCCTTTGCATAGTTGCTCGGATCGTTCATCGGGTAGGTAGCCATTGTCAGGTAAGTCTTAGCCAGGAGCCCCTTCGCAGCGCCACTTGTGGGTCTTCCCGGGAATGCATCCCATTTGCGGGGAAGTTTAGCGGCAGCCTCTGTAAAATCGCTTACAATCAGCGCATAAACATCAGCGATAGGTGAACGTACTATTTCAGCCGTTGTTGGATTTTCAGTGGTTTCCGTAATCAGAGGAATATCACCAAACATGCGCACCAGCATGAAATAATTGAATGCACGGATAAATTTTGCCTGTCCCATCAACACGTCCAACTCTTCCGGCGTAGCCGAAGCACCCAGGTTACCGGCGTTCATCGCCCTGATGGCGCTGTTCAGGTTAAGAATGGCAGCATAATGCGCGCTCCAGAGATCGCTGCCGTGATTGTTTCCAATCACCAGGTCGCCGCCATCATACTGATCGTCGTTAACAAAATTGCCCATACCATAGCCATATCCTCCCCAATAATCCCATAAGCGGTTCATGGCGCCCGCAAATGTGGCTTCTATCTGTGATGGAGTGGTATAAAAGTTTTCGGGCTCAACGAAGCTGATCGGTTTTTCCGTAAGCTTCTTACACGACATTGCAGAAATAATTACCGCAATGAACAGAAAGTGATACGTTTTAATATTTTTCATAACCGGTAATTTTAAAATTGAAGGTTTAAACCTACGTTATAATACTTCGATTGCGGATAGTTACTGAAGTCAACGCCTATCTGCGCATCATTTACATTATACGCACTTGTTTCCGGATCGTAACCGGTGTAGTCTGTAATTGTAACGAGGTTTGTAGCGCTTACAAATACTCTCAGGTTGTTAATCTTGAATCTCTTTGCGAGAGAAACAGGGAGGTTATAACCAAGCATAATATTTTTCAGCCTGATGTAGGACGCATCTTCCACCCAACGCGAAATTCTCTGGTCGCCCGAAATGCTCACTTTGCTTTCGAGGGCGGCTTCTTCCCTTGTTTTTGCTTCAATGAATCCCGGAACATCTGTATCCTGGTTGTCGGGAGTCCATCTGTCGAGGAGTCTTGCGCTGGTACCTTCACCTGGGTTTTCGAGTCTTATCCTTCCCATATTAAAGAGGTCATTTCCTTTAGAACCCTGTATTAAGAATGTAAGATCAAAGTCGCCATATGAAAACCTGTTCGACCATCCAAAGATGAAATCGGGGAAAGAGTTACCGATTACCGTCAGGTCCTGGCTGTTGATTGCCCCATCTCCGTTGGTATCCTGGTACCTCGGATCGCCCGGAAGTTGACCAAATGCGGCAGCTTCAGAAGTTTTGTCTGTACCCCATACACCCAGGTATTTATATCCATAAATCTGGCCGAATGGTTCTCCTTTCACAAGGTACATAAAAGGAGTATTTACGGAGTAACCACCCTTTGTGGTTCTGTAACCTATCCTGTCGAGGTCGCCGAGGTCAAGTACTTTATTTTTATTTGTAGAGATGTTGAAGCTTGAGTTCCATCTTACCTTTCCTACCATCGGGTCGCCGGAGATCGCGAACTCAAAACCTTTGTTTTCTATCGAGCCCACGTTGTCGATGATGCTGCTGAATCCTGTGTAACCGGGAAGACCGCGGGGCATCAGCAGGTCGGTTGTTTTCTTGCGGTAGTAGTCGGCTGTAACGTTCAACCTGCCATTGAATAATCCAACGTCAATACCGATATCTGTCTGAGCAGTGCTTTCCCACTTAAGATCAGGATTAGCGGCGTTAAGAACGAAGAATCCGAGGTCGGTGCCTTCAGTTCCGTTATATGGATAGTTTGCGCCGGAACTGATTCTTGCCAGTGTTTGATATGGGCCAATGGCCTGGTTACCGGTAATACCCCAGCTCGCCCTCACTTTGAGTTCTGAGAAAATTCCGAGGCTGGCAATAAATTCTTCCTGCGAAGCTCTCCATGCAACTGATGCAGATGGGAAGTAGCCCCATTTGTTATTCGCTCCGAATACTGATGATCCATCCGCGCGATAACTTGCAGTGAGCAGGTATTTTTCATCATACGCATAGTTGATTCTTCCAAGATAGGAATTCAACACCCTGTCGTTTTCGTCGGAACTTAATGTCCTGATTGCAGCTCCACCAAGGTCAGACGCGCCGGTAGCATCTACTGTGAAAACGCTCGCCCTGATCGAACTGAATTTGTATTTGGAATACTGCTGTTCAGCCACACCCATTATAGTAAAGTGGTGCTTGTTGACCTCTTTGTCGTAGGTGAGGATGTTTGAATTCTGGTAACGCCTGAATGTATTTTCAGTTGAAATACCGAGACCGGTATTTTGTTTACCCTCGTATGTTTTCTGGTTGTGGTAAATCTGATTGTTCGTATTGTCGATGTTCGCGCCTCCGGTGATCTTTAATGTAAGACCCTGGAGGATTTCAAAATTGAGATACGCGTTAAGATTGTTTCTTACGAGGTTGTTGTCAATTTTGGGTTCCATTGCACTCGCCAGCGGGTTCCATGTGTCGCTGGGACCATATCCCAGGCGGTGTACCCAGTAATTACCATCTTCATCATACACAGGTTCAGTTGCAGGCCATCTCGGCGCAACGTTCACTGAGTTTCCGAGGAACGAAATATCAGCGCTTCCGTATGGAGGTGAGTTTCCTGTTTCTTTCGAACCGGCCCAGTTCAAACCGAACGATGCCCAGTTGTTAATTTCCGCGCGTATGTTGGTACGCAGCGAAAACCTTTGATAGCTTGAATTAACAAGAATACCATCCTGGTCGAGATAGCCGCCTGATACGAGGTACCTCATATTTTCTGTACCACCACTTACGGAAAGTTCGTGGTTGTGCATTGGGGCCGACCGATAGATCACATCCTGCCAGTCGGTACCGCCATTTTTCTCATAGTTCGCAATTTCTGCATCGCTGAAAATGGGCACAGGTGTCTGGCCACTTCCATTTCTTGTCATAACCGATGCGTTAATTGTTTTTGCATAGTCTGCGGCACCCATTACATCTAGTTTTTTTCTCAGCTGTGCCAAACCAAAAGTGTAGTTGTAGCCGATGATGGGTTTACCTACGCGACCAAGCTTTGTTGTGATCTCCAAAACCCCATTGGCGCCTTGCGCGCCATATGGAGCAGTGGCAGATGCATCTTTTAAAATATTGATTGATTCAATGTCGTTCGGGTTTAATGAATTCAGGTTACCACCCTGTAATCCATCAATAACCACCAGCGCGTTGTTACCACCGTTGATAGAGTTCATACCTCTTACGCGAATGGTTGTGTTACCGCCTGGCTGGCCGTCTGTGTTAAGTACAAGCACACCCGCTGCACGACCCTGCAAAGCCTGGTCTACACGCTGGGTGGCGATTTGTTTTAATTCCGCTCCTTTAATGGTGCTGATTGACCCGGTAAGGTCTGATTTCTTCTGAACACCATAAGCCACCACCTGAACTTCACCGAGTTCAGAAAGATCTTTCGCGAGCCTGAGTGTTAAGGTCGATTCGCGATCAACATTGATTGTTTGAGTCGCATAGCCTGCATAGGAAATTTCGAGTTGATTTTTACCCTGCGGAACGTTAATAGTGAACTGTCCGTCCGCTCCGGTAGACGTTCCGATTTTGGTGGTTTTTACCAACACACTTACTCCTGCAAGCGGCTGCCCATCCTCGTCGTCAACGATGGTACCCGTCACCTTTCGGTCCTGGGCATTCACCGCATTAATAAAAATCAGCATGCCCGCAAGCATGATGACACTTCGAATGAATTTTGTCATAGCCGATAGTTTTAGCGTTTTTGTTACGTTGTTAGTTTGACAATTGTTCCTGAATAGCTCTGTTTAATGCCAGTTCATAGACATACATCCAGTTGCTGTTGTTAGTTCCATTTGCCAGATGATGATGGTGATTCTGATCCGGCACGTAATCATCGGGATTGTGGAGCACCCTTGTGCGTGTTGTTAGTTGTTCGTAGGATTTGCGCAAAGCATCAAAACTTTGAACGTAATCTTTTACGTTCTTCGCGGCTTTTGATTTGTCGCCAGGTTTTGCTTTATCATACTCGCCGAGCTTTAACAGCAGTTTCGCAGGATACACCTGCAATTCATTCAGCTGTTGAAAAATTTCGAGCGCGTATTTATTTCTGACAGCATCCTGGAGGGCCCTGCTGATTATTTTTTTTGTTGCCTCGTATTGCTTTACCTGGTTCTTTGCAGCTTCAAGCTTCGCGGTATTCTTTGCGGACCATGAACCAGCCTCATTTACTGCCGGCAGAACGATCGAATGAATTTCTTTTGGATAATTATCACGGTCGCCCTTTTCGATTAATGCGGTTTCCCAGAATTTGCCCGACTGCTCGAGTCTATCCTGGAATGCATAAGCGGGGTTCGACAATTTTGGTCCGTAAAATCGGTGCCTGAAACGCGCGAAGGCATCATCCATTTTTATATCCTGGTAGTTCCATGTGAACAACCCGAAGTTGTATATGCCGCGCCAGAACGTTTCGAAATGTGGTGACGTATCATCCCACAGCGTGAGTAGTATGCGGTCCAGGTTTTGTTCGGCGGTGATGCGCGAAAAATCTTTTACCGGCTGAAAATTCGAATGTTCTCTCGGCAACATTGGCCATATCTGTTGCCCGGAAGTGGCGGCCATCGCAGACAGGTTATTTTTTTTGTACCATTCCAGCGCTTTCAGGTTTCCCGGAAGCGTCGGATGGTCGTAGCTCCAGCGCATATACACACAGCTCTTCGGAAAAAGATTGATATTCTCGTTCAGTAACTTTTCATTCTCTTGCCATCTTTTCTCCACTTCGGCCACTGGAATCGAAGGATCATATGTCGTTTCGTAAAGATTAGAAAGTTTGAACACCATATCATCCCAGAATATCGGAATGCGACCATGTTGTTTTGCGAAATCGCACACCATGGTGAGCCAATGCATTTGAAGTTCTATCGGCTTCAGTCCGGATTTCTTCGCGCGTTCCGACATACCGAGCTTACCTACTTCGTCGCCACCGATGTGCAGGTATTTACCGTACGGGGTAGCCTGTATGGCGTCGAGGTAGAGGTTGAACTGAACGTCGTATGTGGCGGGGTTCAATGGATCAAAAGACCAGTCCGAAATACTGTCGTCGCGGAGTTCCCTGAATTCGGGGTGCTTCAGGATAAATGAAGCGTGGCCCAATCCCTGGACCAGCGGACTGATTTCAATATTGCGGTCGTGCGCGTAATGGCTCAACTCTTCGAAATCTTTTATACTGATGGCGTGGCTCGCTCCAACAACCGGGCTCCTCTCATACTTCAGCTTGTCTTCAAATTCTATGATTACCGCGTTTACTTTAATATCCGCGAGACGGTCCATCAACTGATAGTAATAGCTAAGAGAATCGAGGTGATGTTTCAGGTCGAGGTGGATCGCCCTGTAGTTAATGTCGGGGTAGTCGGTGATGCGACATGCTGGTATTGCTATTTTCTGATCGCGGGCGTCTTCAATAAGCTGCGACAAAGTTTGTGCCCCATAGAATAGTCCTGCCTGCCCCTCCGCAATTATGGTAACGTACCCGTTTTCAATGCTGAGGATATACCCTTCGGGGGATGAGAACTCGCTGATGGAGTCAAGCTTGAAGACAACAGTCCCCTTTCCGGCAGTGGAAGTTTCCTCCAGGTTACCAAGCACATCATCGAGCACAGGTTTTTTTGCCTGTCCTTCGAGTCTAAACGATGTAAGTGTGTTGTAGGAAATACCAGTTCCCTTCTGCAATTCAATCTTCTGTGGAATTGGAAGAAGTTTGAATTGAGAACCCAGGCTATTCTGCGCCTGTACAGCGATCGCAGCGAAAAATGGAACGATCAGCAGTAAAAATGTAACCCCTTTCTTGACCATACCTTGACTAAAAGTTTAAATCTCACCGATTCTTTCAACTACTAATATGGCAGTTTTTTTTATCAAATGCTGCACGGCTGAAATGTGTACCCACCACGCATTACACATGCAAACGTTTGAAAATACCGCCGCAAACGTTTGCGCTATTTTTCCAGGATTTTATTTTTTTCACCTCCTAAATTGTTTTGCCAAAAGCGGACAGGCTATTGTTCGGAAATGGACACCGCCCGTCTTAAAGACATTGTCAACCGTTTGGTTGTCAGCGCAATTCAAACAGGCATGATTTTCCTTTTGCAACATTTACCATCAATTTTCACCGTACATGTTCAAAAATTATTTTGCAACTGCTTTCAGAAATCTGTGGAAGAACAAATTCTACAGTTCAATTAATATAACCGGGTTATCGGTTGGCCTGGCAGTGGGTATCATGATTCTTATTTGGGTGCAGGACGAATTTAGCTACGACAGGTTCCATACAAATTCGCAGCATATCTACAAGATCAGTTCCCATATAGGTTCCGGGGAAGGCGCGCAGGTATGGGGAACCTCTCCATCGCCTGTAGCATTGTTTGCAAAAAACGAAGTGCCTGAAGTTGAACAGGCGGTTCGCATAAAAGATGTCTGGGACATGAGCCTGTACACATACCGCGAGAAAAAAATAATCATTGATAAATCAGTATACGTTGACCCTTCTTTCTTTGATGTGTTTGATTTCAAATTGGCGAAGGGTGATGTGAAAAATTTGTCCAGCGATCCGAACTCTGTAATATTAACGCGCACCACCGCAAAGAAGTTTTTTGGAGATGAAGATCCTGTCGGCAAAATACTCGCGTCTGATTCCAGGCAGAACTTTACAGTTGCAGGTGTGCTCGAAGATTTCCCGGAGAACTCGTCGTTGAAGTTTAACATGCTGTTCCCGATGGAGAATTATGCAAAGAAATTTACGGGCAACGGCGACTGGAAAACGATTGATGAGGACATGGGCAATTACGTTTACAACAATTACCTGTTGTTGAAACCGGGAACCGATGTAAAGACGACTGGTGAAAAACTTTCGGTACTGTATGCACAGAAGAGAAATCAAACACCTAATAAAAAACTTTTTCAGCTTCAATCGCTTGGCGACATGCACCTGGTTGGCGCCGACGGAAATACAAGCGCCATGCAGACTGTGAAAACGTTCCTGATGGTGGCGATCCTCATACTTTTAATCGCGTGCATAAATTATGTAAACCTGTCTACTGCGCGTTCGATGCTTCGCTCAAAAGAAGTGAGTGTGCGGAAGATTATCGGTGCACAAAAAGCTCAGCTGTTTTTTCAATTTATATTTGAATCTGCATTACTGTTCACTATCGGTTCGATACTCGCTATTGTTCTTGTTAAATTACTTTTCCCGTTCTTCAACGATCTTGCCGCAAAGAATATTACGTTTAGTCTCACTAACGGAAACATGTGGGCGATCATTGGTATAGCAATAGTGGGAAGCCTGATTGTAGCGAGCATCTATCCGTCCCTGCTCTTATCTTCTTTCAAACCTATCGAGGCGCTGAAAGGAAAAATTTCTATTGGAGGTGGTAATGCGCAATTCAGGAAAATACTGGTAGTAACGCAATTTGTGTTTTCTGTGGCGCTGATCATATCGACCATTGTAATTGGTCTTCAGTTGAAATTTATACGCGAAAAAAATCTTGGTTACGACAGGGAGCATGTGTTAACGATTCCGCTTCGCGATGAAATTGTACAGCATTACAAAACCGTAAGAACCGAGTTGCTGAAAATGCCGGGTGTTGTTGATGTGTCAAGCGGTATGGATGTTCCCATTGCCATCAACCCTACCACCGGCGATACCGACTGGGATGGGAAGCCAAAAAACTCAACATTTCTCATACACCCCACATCTATAGATGAATACCAGATTCCGTTATTTAAAATGCAGATGGCTGCAGGAAAAAACTTTACGGGTTCCAAAGCCGATTCAATGCACATTATTCTCAATGAGACCGCGGTGCGCGAAGCCGGTATAAAAGATCCGGTGGGCAAATGGTTCCAGCTGTGGGATACGAGAGCCACGATAATCGGCGTAGTAAAAGACTTTAACTATGCTTCATTAAAAACGAGAATTGAACCCGCCGTCTTTTTCTATTCCCCGGAAAACAATTACCGGTTATTCATAAAAACAACAGGTAAAGATGCGCAGAAGGCCATTACGTCGGCGCAAACAATGTGGTCGAAATATTCTCCCGATTTTCCTTTCAGGTTTTCGTTTGTCGATGACGACTACGACGCCATGTACAGGAACGAGCAACGTACGGGCATGCTGTTCAACATATTTGCAATTGTAGCAATACTCATATCCTGTCTTGGATTATTCGGACTTGCAGCATATACCGCGCAGGTGAAAACAAAAGAAATAGGAATAAGAAAAGTACTCGGCGCAACTGTTGCGAATATCATTCAACTGTTAGCAAAAGATTTCATCGGGCTTGTGTTGATTGCTTTGGTTATTGCGGCGCCACTTGGATGGTTGGCGATGCACAACTGGCTGCAGGACTTTGCATTCAGAATTAATATAAGCTGGTGGATATTTTTACTGGCAGGAGTAGCCGCGATTGTAATCGCTCTCGTTACTGTAAGCTCGCAGGCTATAAAAGCCGCTCTCGCCAATCCTATAAAAAGCCTGAAAGAAGAATAAAATACGGAAAGAAGGCGAAGAGCGGAGAGCGCTCTCTTTCTACGCTCTCTTTCTACGCTCTCTTTCTGACACTAGTGCGGCAGCTTTGGTTTTAAATATCCGTACACCCACGTGCCCGCGATGGCGCTGAAAAGCGTAACAACCACAACTGTTGCGCCGCCACCGATCTGTGCGAATAGAGGTCCGGGACACGCGCCTGTAATCGCCCAGCCGATACCAAAAATAATTCCTCCATATATGAAACCCCTGGTGTACGTTTTCGGAATGATTTTGATCGCCTCATTATTAACAGTTCTTATTTTGAACCTCTTTATCAGCTGAATGGATATCATTCCAACGATCACAGCTGAACCGATCACACCATACATATGAAAGCTCTGCAGGTGAAACATCTCCTGGATCCGGAACCACGAAATTACTTCCGCTTTAATAAGAATTGCGCCGAACAACATGCCGGCAAACAGGAATTTTATATTCGAAAAAAACACTTTCATCTTTTACAGTTTTAAAATCGCGGGTACAATAAAATTCGCGCTCACAAAACCTCCTGCCATAAAACTACATGTTGCCACGAGCGATGATCCCTGCAGGTTCGACAACCCCATAATAGAATGGCCCGAAGTACATCCGTCTGCGTAACGCGTTCCGAAGCCTACCAGGAAGCCACCTACAACTGTCATCATAATTCCCTTTAGTGTCACCAGGTTCTGCCAATTCAACTGTTCGGCAGGAACAAGATTATTAGGGTTGCTGATTCCGTATTTACTCAATTCACTGATCAGTTTTGGGTTGATATCAATCTGCTGTGATGATAGCCAGTTCCAGGTTATGGAGGCGCCGAGGAGAATGCCGGTTACAAAGAACAGGTTCCATATTTCCTTCTTCCAGTCGTAATTAAAAAACGAAATATTCGCGGGGAGGCACATCGCGCAGATATGCTTCATACTCGACGACACGCCAAAGGGCTTGTTACCTAAAATGAGTAAGATCGGCACCATCAGCCCGATCAATGGTCCGGAAACCCACCAGGGCCACGGTTGCCTGATAAATTCAATCAAACTATTCATCTGTAAATTAAATTTTTATGGTTTGTAACCTTTTGACCTTTCAACTACACTATAAGGGCAAAAGTAATATTATGAACTTTCTTTTAAGACTCACGGGCGTTGTATGCCTTTTTGCGACCACAGGTGCGACGGCACAGACTCAACTTTCTGATCCTGAAGTGGCTTCGGTAGCAGTTGCGGCCAACACCATCGATATTAAATACGCTGAAATAGCGAAGAAAAAATCAAAGAACAGTGAAGTAACCAATTTCGCGGAAACCATGATTAAAGACCACAATGCTGTGCTTGGGCAGGCTTCAGCTTTGGTGAAGAAACTGAACGTAACCCCAAAGGATAATGCGGTGAGCCAGAAACTGAACAGTGATGCCGAAAAAACAAGAAACGACCTGAACGGCAGGTCGGGAACAGATTTCGACAAGGCTTACATTAACAACGAAGTGGCATATCACAAAGCTGTGATAGACGCTGTAAAGAATGTGCTGATTCCGGAGACAGAAAACCAGGAGCTGAAGGATCTGCTCACAAACATTCTACCGGCACTGGACACGCATTTACAGCATGCTGAAATGCTTCAGAAAAAACTGGCGAAGTGAGGTACCTGCTCGCTGGCCCGCTTATTTATTGTTTATTGGTGTCGTGCGGCGAAAGACAGGCCGGGGCGAAAAATCACATCGTGCTCATCCAGGGCATGAAATTTCAGCCTGCGGAATTAACGGTCAACAGCGGAGATACAGTTACATGGATCAACAAAGATTTCGTTGATCACGACGTTACGGAAGAACAAACTAAAGCCTGGACATCATCAGTATTACCCAATGGAAAACAATGGAGCAGGGTGATCAATTCATCAACCGACTACTATTGTTCCATACATGTTGTGATGAAGGGAAAATTGAAAGTAAATTAGACATATGAAAACGGCAGTTATAGATACGCCGGTACTGCGCGACGGCGACGTGATTGAAAAAATTCTGGCCGGTGAAACCGCGATGTTCGAAATTCTTATCAGGCGTTTTAATGATGTTCTGTACAAAATCGGAAGAATGTATGGTTATAACCACCACGATACACAGGACATCATGCAGGATACCCATGTAGCGGCCTTTACACAGTTGAGCGCGTTTGAGGGCCGTTCGTCGTACAAAACCTGGATATCGCGCATCATGATCCACAAATGCCAGTACAAGCTTAAATATGGTTACTTCAAAAACGAAATTCCTATTGAAATGGTGCCAGAACTAAATGAGGCGGTTCCTCAAACAGAGCGTAAGCTGCTTAACCGCGAACTCTCGTCTGTACTCGAGAAAAGCCTGGAAAACATTCCGCAGATATACCGTACTGTTTTTGTGTTACGTGAAGTGGAAGGTTTTTCAGTGGCCGAAACATCCGAAATACTCGGTATATCGTGGATAAACGTGAAGGTGCGGCTTAACAGGGCCAAGGCGCTGCTGCAAAAACAGGTTGAACAATTCTACTCCGAAATAGAAATCTACTCATTTAACCGTGTGTATTGCGACGAGGTAGTAAAAGAGACGCTTGAGCGGATTAACCTTCTCTCCTGAAAAAAAGAAAACCCTGCATTGATGATGCAGGGTTTCTATTTCCCGATTAAGATATAGGAATTACTTGGTCATTGTTATCGTTACGTCGTCTGTAGAAACTTTATTTTCATTGTCGGTAACAGTTACGCGGAACACATAAGTTCCCGCAACCAGTCCATTCACTTTTGTTTTACCGGCGTTTGGATTAACGATGGTGTATTGTGCAGGACCGCTAACTTTTGTCCATTTGAACGACTTCACCCATCCGTCTGCATCAGTTGAAGGTGTTGCATTCAGCAGCGGGAAGTAGTTCCATGAAATAGGAATGGTTTGGTCGGCACCTGCGAGAGCCTTTGGTGCTCCAGGAGTAAGAACAGGCGGATTGGTCGGTGATGTCGGATTGCTAACTCCGATACCTGTCATGGTTATTGATACATCATCATAAGCCGTAGCACCTTTATCATCTGTTACCGTTACACGGAACACATAAGTTCCTGCCACAAGTCCATTCACTTTTGTTTTACCGGCGTTTGGATTAACGATGGTGTATTGTGCAGGGCCGCTGATTTTTGTCCATTTGAAGCTGGCTATCCATCCATCCGGATCGGTAGAAGGAGTTGCGTTTATCAACGGGAAGTAGTTCCATGACAAGGGAATTGTCTGGTCGGCGCCTGCGACAGCCTTTGGTGCAAGGTTACCACTTGTTGGCGGCGTTGGTTTTGGAGTTGTTGGAGTTGTCGGCGCTGTTGGTGTTGTTGGCGGCGGCGTGGTTGGAGTCTGAGTACTTGTAGTAGCACCTGATCTCTTGTGAAGAAGCATCCACTCGTATAAATTATAGCCGTCAACCTTTGTAACAGGGTTGAACGCTTTACCCCACGTTCCGTTGTGGCTGATACCACTCCAGATTGTTAGTTTAGTCTGCGGCGCCATTGTCGGATTTTTTGCATCTATCCAGGCGATCCAGTCTTTACCCCACTGAATAGGAACAACTGCATCGGTTGATGAGTTCATCGACCAGATCGCTACGTTCTTTGTAGCAACGTTGTTCGCAAGTGTGGTAGTTGGTTTTGTTCCGGCGCAGATGGGTCCGATTGCAGCGGCGTTTTGCCCGTAAACCGCCGACCAATCCCAGGTGGAACCACCGCCCATGCTAAGACCGCCAACATACACTCTTGTTGCGTCGATGCGGTACTTGCTTTTTGCGTAGTCGATCACCGACTGGATGTGTGCGGCGCTTGGTCTTACACGGAATTGCGGCGTGATCACAATAAATGAGTAGTAAACTCCGCCCACAAGAAATTTGGCGGGGAACTCTTTCTTATTAATATGATATTGCAGACCGCAGCAGTTTAACCTGCCAAGACCGGTACCCAATTCACCTATTCCATGAAGGAATATAATAAGAGGGTACTTTTTTGTGGTGAGACTGTATCGCGCAGGTAATGTTTCATAGTAACCAGAAACATTCGAGTTGATAGCAATCGCTTTTTGGGTAGCAACGGGGGCAGCAGTTTCAAGAACATCATCGGCAGCGGCGTTGCTTGCAACGGATGCGGTTTGAGATGTTGGTTCGGATACGAAATCTTTTTGACACGAAGTGAAAACAAACAGTAAGGCAGCTAAGCCATAAGCGGTTAGATTTTTCATAAACAGGAACACTTTTCGGATTAAAAAATAACTTCTATAAATCGCGCAAAAACGTAACTAAAATAATGCCAGAAAAAAATGTTGAAAGTATTGGACAGATTGGGCAATTTAAAAAATGTTAATAACCGGCTCTAAACGAAAGCGTTTGTGTTTAGATGAGAGTAAAAATTTAATTATCAACATTATTTATGTGGAAAAAAAATTAAGATGATATTTGAAAATGGAATTACGGATAATTGTAATCTCGCATGTATAAGCAGCTGAAAAAAGAAAAACATCGTAAATCTACGAATCGTAACTTTACGATTTCGGTATTTTCACTTGATAGAAATCATTTACCGAATCATCATTAACTTGCGGCGAAATCAACACAAAAAAAATCATTTGATAACGCACTAAACAAAAATTTCAAGAACTTCAAAAATTAATTCTACACACATGAGGATATAAAATTTTTTTACAAAACACGCTGAAATTCAAATTACAGGTATATTTATTGCAAATAATTACAAAACCAATACTTAAAACGATCAATCTAAAGATCAATTCTAATTTAAAATCTATCAAAATGATACAGAGAATTACCCTTGCATGGGCACTTGGTCTACTCGTTGTTCTTTCTTCCTGCGTTTCGTCGAAAAAGTACAAGGCAGCAACTTCTGAGTTGCAGGCTGCAAAGAATACAAATGATTCACTGTTGAAAGTAAACAGTGGTCTTCAGTCGCAACTCAATGATGCTATCGCAAGCAACAAGCTCCTCACTAGCGAGCGCGACAAATACCAGCAGGAAGCTGACAAGGCTAACTCTGCATTAAAAGAATACCAGACAGCTGTAAGCGATTACATGGCGCAGGCTGATGAAGTAGAAAAGAAATTGAAAGACAGGATGGCCGACTATGCCGACAGAGGTGCTAACGTTGAATACAAAAACGGTATGGTTTACCTCACACTCGATGATGCTCTTCTCTTCAAAAGCGGAAGCAGCAAAATCAGTAAAGATGGCGAAACTGTATTGGGTACTTTCGCTGGCGTAGTAAATGAATATCCGAAATGGAAAGTTTGGGTTGTTGGTCACACTGACGACAGAGCTGGCCGCGGCACAGACAACTGGACGCTCAGCACCAACAGGGCAAACGCTGTGGTAAAAGAACTGAAAGATAACAAACTCGATCCTGCAAGATTTACTGCAGCCGGCCAGGGTGAATACAATCCTGTTGCCGATAATTCAACTGCAGAAGGAAGGGCTCAGAACAGGAGAACAGAAATAATCCTCGTTCCTGAAACTTTCAAATTGCTGAATCGCCAGTAAGAATAACGAATTGAACAACAAAAAGGCTCCGGAATCTCCCGGAGCTTTTTTTGTTGGCTATTTAATCTCGAACAAAACAACTTCCGTTTTTCCTTTTGATTTCAACCTGTAGGAAGTATTCGGTTCTATATAAACATGGTTACCCTGTTTCAGTACCTTGCTTGTTTTTAAAGTAGAATTCTCATACGTTACTTCATTGTCAGCAATCATTTCCGCAATCATCGGCCCATGCCCTTCCACATTCAACTCCACTCCTCCTTTAAACGAATATGCTATTGCTTTATCGCTTTCGAAAAGTACAGGTAACATTAACGGTTCGAAATTTTTCGGATCATAGGCAGACAAAATTTCCACATCATTTACGTGAAAAATTTTTGTATCAATATTCGCTACGCGATGAATTACCGAGTCGGGTGTAAACGACCTGTACCACGCATATCCTGCTTTTGACGTATCATTTTTCCACTGCCCGCCCATGAGTTGCGATGCAGTGAG
>JAEUVS010000071.1 GCA_016786745.1 Chitinophagaceae bacterium
CTGAATATTCTTTATACATCCTCCAGTTGATCGCTCTTTCGAGTTTTGGATCAGGTACCGGTCTGCGCCAGTCGTTATGCCTGTCGTATCGGCACGACACCTGCGTGATCTGACCCAGGTAATCTTTCGCGATCATTTCCTTTACCTTGATGTAAAGAGGAGTGTAGGGAAGCTGGTGACCTACCTGCAATACCTGCGCAGGATATTGTTTAGCGAGTTTTGCCAGGTTCGCCGCTTCGTCAATGCTGTAGGTCATTGTTTTTTCGAGATAGATATGTTTGCCGGCTTTCAAAGCGTCAGCGGCCATTTGATAATGCAGGTACAAAGGCGTGGCGATAACTACTGCTTTAATCGATTTGTCGTCAAGCAATTTGCGATAATCTTTATACTCTTTCATATCACCGAGGCCTACTTCTTTTGCTTCCCTGAAACGGAAGTCGAGCACGTCGCAGATGGAAGTGACTTTAAATTTATCCTGCAACTCCTTTAACACATGCATCAATCCAACACCCCGGTTACCGCAACCGATGACACCGACATTTACCTGTTCTGCTAACTTGTTCGATGAAAAAGCAAACAGTTGGTCGTGCAGTAACAATGCTGCTAAGCTGGCTGATGAGTTGCGGATAAAATTTCTTCTTTCCATTTCTTTTCTTTTTTTAACGATGAACGACGAGCTGACGGAAACGGGTACTCGCAGTGTCTTTTATGTTGCCGTTCTCATCCTTGTATATAATGTATGCTGCTAATCCTCGTTTCTCTTCAACATATTTCAATGCATCTTTTACTCCCATTACCATAAATGCATTGTCGAGCGCGTCGGCATAAGTGGCTTTAGCAGCGTATACTGTTACACTGATCATTTCATTGTTTACGCTTCGGCCTGTCCGCGGGTCAATGATGTGGGAAAAACGCCGCCCTTTGCTTTCAAAGTATTTGCGGTAGTTCCCGGATGTGGTAATTGCGCCGTCTTCAAGTGAAATAATTTGTTGAAAAGGTGATATATCAAAATCATTGTCCGATGGTGATTCGATACCTACCTGGAAAGGTTTGCTTCCCGGCTTCCTTCCTTTACTACGCAGTTCGCCTCCCACTTCTATAAGATAATCTTTAATGCCTTTTGCTTCGAGATAATCGGCAATAACATCGACGGTATATCCCTGCGCAATTCCGTTCACGTCTATTTTCACGCAAGGCTTTCTTTTTATCAACGAGTCGTTACTGATGCCAATATTTTTAAAACCCACGCATGCACGCAATTTTTCAATTTGCTGATCACCGGGCATGCTATCGGGATGTGATGTTCCGAAACCCCATGCCTGTGTTAAGGGACCGACAGTAATGTCTGCCAGACCCTGGGTTTCTTTTGCAAAGTAGGTGGAAAAATTCACCACGTTGACCACATGCCCGTCTGCTTTAACTCCCTTTTCGCTTTTATTGAACGCAGTTATTATTGAGTAAGGTTTATAGATGGAGAGCGAGCTGTCTATGCTGTCGAAGATGCTGTCTATTGAGTTTTTCAATACAGTTGAATCATCGTTGAAATAGGTTACGTTCCATGTTGTTCCCTGCGCATGACCGGAAAGAACAACGGATTTCAGATCCTGCCGTGATCCACCAATGAATATTAATAAGATAATATAGAGAAGTCCTTTCAGCACAACATCAATTTCCTAATTGTTTTAGTGAAATATAAGCCATCAACCCCGGACCTACATGAAGTGCATTTTCATCTATATTAAAAGTAGGAGTATGCAGCGATGACGTATATCCCAGTTTTTCGTTTCTCGTTCCTATTAAATAATAGCAACAATCAGCCGCCTGTGAGAACATTGAAAAGTCTTCAGAAGCCATCCATATATCCTGTGGTATCACATTTTCTTTTCCAAGGTATTCTTCCGCGTACGATTGCACTTTCTCTGTCAGTTTAACCTCGTTGATAAGAAAAGGATAACCCCTGTTGATGGTGATGTCGCAGCTTCCTCCGAAACTCTCTGCAATTCCCTGCGCGATTCTTTTTATTCTTTTGTGCGCTTCAGCGCGCCATTCTTCGTCGAGCGCTCGGAACGTACCTTCTATGTAAACAGATTCCGGAATAACGTTTATGGCGCCGTCGGCGATCACCCTTCCAAATGAAAGCACCGTGGGTACAGAAGGATTAGCCATGCGGCTAACAAGTTGTTGTAACGCTACCAATACCTGTGATGTGATCATAACGGGATCGATATTCATGTGCGGTTGCGCTCCATGTCCGCCCCGGCCTTTTACCGTCATGAATATCTCATCCATGGAAGCCATAAATTTACCTTTCCTGATACCAATTTTACCCGCCGGAATATTCGGCGATACATGCTGCGCAATTACCACCGAAGGTTTGTTTTCAACAAGCACCCCTTCTTTTATCATAAGGCTCGCCCCACCTGGTAATTTTTCTTCACCTGGTTGAAAGATTAGTTTAATCTTTCCTCCAAACTCACTCTTCATTGACTGCAAAATCGAAGCTGTTCCCAGCAACGATGAGGTGTGCGCATCATGACCGCATGCATGCATCACTCCACTATTTGTGGAAGCGTAATCGACGATATTTTTTTCCGTGATCGGCAGCGCGTCCATATCTGCCCGAAGAGCAATAAGCTGATCGGACGATTTCGCGCCCTCTATCATCGCAACTACTCCTGTATTCGCCATCGGTTGCCAGGGTATGCCGAGCTGATCAAGTTTTTCTTTGACAAACGCCGATGTTTTAAATTCTTCGAACGACAATTCCGGATGCGCATGAAGATGACGCCTGTTGTTGATGACAGATGAATGAAGTTCGCCAGCGAGTTGTTGTACCTTTTCTTTAAGCATGTTGCCGTTGAAATTCTTTTTCGAGGAAGTGCCTTACAAAATCATCGTCAGTAAGCTTCGGATAATCGCGGTAGATGCGATCGATTTCTTCGTTCTGGCCCGGCGACATTTTTTCGTCGGGATTCAGGCACCACGTTCCCTCAAGTAAACCCTGCCGGCGCAGAACTTCATGAATGCCTGGAATACAACCATGAAAAGAGTTCTTCGCATCGAAAATCACAGCGTTCATGTCGGTAACCGCAATGTTCCTTCTTAACAATTTGTCGTATTGTACATTTCCCGATTCAAACTGCTCTTTAATGTCTTTTAATAGTTCGACTGCTTTCGAGGTCCAAACTGCCCAGTGCCCCAGCAGTCCTCCGATAAATCGCTTTTCGACTTTCTTCCCATCGATGTTGAAGCGGTATGGAGTTAGAAGATCGCCGATTATATTGTCATCGTTACCGGTATATAAAGCAATTTCATCGCGGCGGGACGAGTTACAAACCGCTCGCACGACGTCTATAGTCTGATACCTGTTGAACGCCGCGATTTTTATCGCGTACACGTTTGGAATCTCTACGAATGCTTTCCAGAATTCGTAGCTTAATAACCTTCCACCAGCGGCTGGCTGCAGATAAAAGCCAAACAGCGGAATTTTTGCCGCCACTGCTTTGGAACGTTCAATCAGTTCTTCTTCGGAGAGGGTGGGTAAGCCGCCCATGCTGATTAACCCCAGGTGGTACCCATAACGGGCAGCGAGTTCCGCTTCTTTAATTGCATTTTCCGTTGATCCGGTTATACCTGCGACTTTGATAATCTTATCGCGGTTATGGTGTTTGGCAACTTCCTGTGAAGCCATGCGAAGCACAGGTTCGAACAAGTTGTATTCGGGACGCCTGATTTCAAATTGCGTGGTGTGCACGCCAACGGCCACTCCTCCTGCGCCAGAAGCGAGATAGTAACGTGTAAGAAGACGTTGACGCAGTTCATCAAGTTGCCTATCTGAGTTCAATGCGAGTGGATGCGCGGGTATCACTGTGCCTTTATGCAGCAGCGAGAGAATCTTGTTATCTAATTTAGTGTATTCCATTGCCTAGTATTTACCTTTTCTTTCCTGGAAATGTGTGGGCTTATTTAATTTTTTTCCTCCGGAGGTTATCCAGTCCGCGAGAAGTTCCATCATTTCTTTTAGTGAAACGCGCGGATATCCGAACAGCCTGAACGATTCTGCCGCGTTGTTCAGATAGGAGGTTGTTTGTTCTTCGTTTTTGAAAATGGGTTCTTCACCGAATAATCTCCCAAACTCCTGCGCGCACCATCTTACAGAGATTGTTTCGGGACCTGTTACGTTTAAAAGTTTTGCCGGCGTGCTGCAATGACGTAACGAGCGGATGGCTATTTCGTTCGCATCGCCCTGCCATATTACGTTGAAATGTCCCATACTCAGGTCTATCTCGCGGCGCTCCTTTACAGCAGTAGCAACTTCGACGAGTACGCCATACGTTACATCCACCGCGAAATTAAGACGGTAAATGAGAAGGGGAGTGCTGTGGAGGGCAGAGAAGTATTGAAAGATGCGTTCTCTTCCTAATACGGATTGTGCATATTCACCTATTGGCTCGGGCGATTGCAATTCTGTTACGCCCCCATGAAAGATGGAAGTCATCGGGTAAACGTTGCCGCTTGAAAATACGACGATATTTGAGTCGCGATATTTTTCGGCAACTCTTCCCGGCAGGTATGTGTTCATTGCCCAGGTAAGTGATGCGTTGTCTTTTGTGCCGAATTTCATGCCGGCCATATATAGCACGTTTTCCGCTTCCGGCAGTGCCTGGAGCTCGGCGTCGTTGAGCAGGTCTGCGTTGATCGTTACGACCCCATTGCTTTCCAGTAAATCCTGGACGCCTTCTTCTCTGAATCTTGAAATGGCGATTATTTTTTTATTTACACGTGCCTGGTCGACCGCGGCTTTCGCTACTGTTGCGAGGGCGGGCCCCATTTTTCCACCTGCGCCCAGAACGATGATATCACCAGAGAGGTTGGAGATATCTTCGATGAGGGCGTTAGAGGGAGCTAAGAGGGATTGATATTTTGAGTTGATGTCTTTCATGTTAGCGAATGTTCTAAATTATTTTTTTAATAAATAAATGGAGTTTCATTGTATAAATTGTTATATAAATGTTTGGGCCTGCGGCCTTTCTTTAATTTCTATAATACGCATAGTTCTCTTTTGTAATAATATCAATAGGCATCAAATAAATATCCTCCACCGTCGTAGACAACACAAGGTGCTGATAAAGCGACATCACTCCACGATACGCCTGCTCAACAGGTTTCTGACAAATCAAAAAATCAATCACTCCTTCATTCAGGTATTCAATGTTCTCTTTCAAAAAATCATATCCCACCAGCAGCACATCATGATTAAAACTTTTTAAATAATTCGCTACAGAAGCCACGCGTGAATTTGTAACAAACACTACTCCTATATTTTTATTCTCATTCAACTGCAGCGACAAAGCAGATTCGATAGAATCCGCATCAAACTGAAGAACGTCTATTGTACGGATAACGTTATTCCGTTTGTGATCTGCAAAGTACGCTCGAAGCCCTTCTTCTTTACGCACCAGGTGGTGCCGGTCCTCAAGCTCTTTTGTAACATTTGTAATGAGTATCTCCTGGTTGTCGTTCACAAGGTAGCTGATAAGGTTACCTGCCAGGTATCCTGAGCGATAAAGATCAGGACCGATGTAACATAAACTTTTTTGTTCAGGAATATCCGAGTTGATATAAACAAAAGGGATGTGCCGCTCCTTGCACGTAGTTGTAAATTCGATCGCTTCATCTACAAACGATGGCGCAATAAGAATTCCGTCGGGCTCATGGCGCAACAGTAGTCGTGATTGTTTTATAAATGTTTCGCTGTCCTCCTGGTCGAAGAAAAATTTTTCGATAATGATACCCATCTGGCGCAATTCACTTTCCGCCTGTTCAATTCCACGAAGAGGAGCTTCCCAGAAACTACTTTCTCCACCGATCTTGGGAATAAGTGTCGCGATGCGAATCGTTTTTCTCGATGCCAGCCGTCGTGCAAGAAGATTGGGTTGATAATCCAGGTCGCTGATTATTTTATTGATTTTATCGCGCGTTTTCAGAGACACTCCCGTACGTTTATGAATAACGCGGTCAACCGTGGCGATGGAAACATTCGCACGTCGCGCTATTTCTTTTATGCCTGACAATTCAGTAGGGAGTTTCTTTTTCATATGACGTTAAGGTTTATTCTGAAGGACTGCCCTGGATGTTACTTTTTTCTGAAAAGACGACGCAATGTACACCTGTTCGCCTTTGATAATGGTAGTCTTCACACTTATTTCCCGGTCAAAGATGACAATATCCGCATCCTTGCCGACAGCCAGCGAGCCTTTTTTCTCGGCGGCCCCGATGATTCTTGCGGGAGTTGACGTCGCCATCCTCACAGCATCGCTGAGCGGCACATCGGCGAGCTGAATCATTGTTCGAACCAGCCTGTCGGCCGTGGCAACGCTGCCAGCGAAGGAAGTTCTGTCGGGCATTTTAGCCACCCCGTCTTCAACAATTACTTTCAACCCCGATTTTTTATTTCCGAGGATAGATTCTCCTTCGGGCATACCGGCTCCGCGCATCGCATCGGTAATCAGCGCTATTCTTCCGGGTCCCTTCATTTTAAGAGCAAGTTGCAGCAACGGCGCCGGCACATGCCTTCCATCGGCGATAACTTCTACATCCATTTCTTCTATAAGAAATGATGCTTCGAGTGCGCCGGCATATCGAAATGCATTTCTACGTGTGATGGTTGACATTCCTGAATAAAGATGAGTGGCGAGAACATAACCATGTTCAAATCCTTTAACCACTTCTTCGTAGGTAGCATCGGTGTGAGCAAGAGCGGGCAGTATGTTATTTGCTTTTAAATATTGTGCGAATGTGAGTGCTCCTTTCAGTTCCGGTGCCGCACTCCAGCGTTTAATTATATCGTAGCGCGAAATAATATCGCGGTATTCTTTTGGATCGGGATCCCGGATGTAACGGGGATCCTGCGCGCCGCGCTGATTCATGGCAAAGTAGGGTCCTTCGATGTGCATGCCCAGAAACTGCGCGCCATGTACATTATTTCTTACAGCATCTTTATAAATGTCAAGCGTGGTAAGCAACTCCCCGCGTTCACAGGAAAGAGTGGTAGGAAGCATCGCAGTCGTTCCATAACGCGCGTGCGTTTCAGCAATTTTCAGGAAAGCTGTTTCGTTGCAATCCATAAAATCATGGCCACCACCGCCGTGAACATGTATATCGATAAATCCCGGTGAAATATAATTACCCTGAGCATCTATTTCAATGGCGCCAGGAACATCAAGATCGCCTTCCACCACAGCTGTAATTGTTTCGCCTGTTACCACAATTGTTCCGCGCGGAATAATGCGGTAAGGACAAATAATGCTGCCATTGAATATTTTCAGCCGGCGTGTGCTCATGTTGATTGGTTAACCATATTTTTCATTGGCGAACTAAATGACCAGCGACGGATTCTGTGACCGTAAAAAGCATAAAACACAAGATATATATAGCAGGGAAACAATACCCAGTAAGCTTCCCTTCGTCCGTGAATTTCTGCGAAATATCCATATACTAACGGCATGATCGCGTTGCCGCAAAGTGCCATGATCAAAACAGAGGAACCGATTTTTGTAAACTTACCAAGACCGTCTAATGCAAGTGGCCACATGCCCGCCCATATCAATGAATTGGCGAAGCCGAGCAGTACCACGAACCAAATCGATATATCGGTGCTATGCCCGAGAACGAGCACCTGGCCCTGGGTGTAAACAATTAACAACGTTAAAATGGTACCCAGCACTGTACAGAATCGCAAAGCGTTTACCTGCCTGATGAGCCGTGGGATGAGTGCGATACCCAATATATATCCACAAACCTGGGAGGCAAGCGTATAAGAAGGAAACACTTTTGCTTCGAGCAGCGGCACGTCCATCGAGATCGCATAATTAATTACGGTATCAACGGCAATTACCTGTGAACCTACGTGAACAAAAATGCCGACTACCCCAAGTATCAAATGAGGAAAGTGAAATACATTGCTTTTCGATGAATTTGTTTCCGACAGTTCGGGACTCTCCTGCTCGGTATTTATTTCCGGCAATGAAGAATATCGAATGAATATAGCCGAACCGAGCAGTAATACTCCAAGACATGCGTATGGTAAGATCACGCGTTGGATAAGTTCATCAAGCGCAGTTTCTTTGTCGGTTACATTCATTAACGGGATCTGGCGGAACAATTCATCGTCGGTTGACCTTAATATAATTGACGCAAAAACGATGGGAGCAAGAATGCCGGCGCCTTTATTGAAAATTCCCATGATACTGAATCGTTGCGCGGCTCTCTCAATAGGACCGAGAATAGTTATATAAGGATTGGCTGCCGTTTGTATAATTGCGAGCCCCGCGCCGAATGTAAACAATCCCAACAGGAAAATTTCGTAGGTACGCGTAAGGGCCGCGGGAACGAAAATAAATGCGCCAGCCGATAAAATAAGAAATCCGTACATCAACCCCTTCTTGAAACCGTGTTTCTTCAATACATATCCTGCGGGCACCGACATCACCACATATGAAATGTAGAAAGCAAATGCTACGAGATAAGCTGAGAATTCGCTGAGTTCGCACGCAATTTTAAAGTAGGGGATGAGGATTGCATTCATCCAGGAGAGAAAACCCATGACGAAAAAAAGTCCCCCGACGATCAAAATGGAAATCCGTAGCTGGCTTTTCGAAATTCCACTGGTATAGTTCGTTGATTCCATTTTCAGATGATACTAATTAAATAACAGGTTCCCAACCTGGTTCGTATTTGCGCGACCAGTATTGCTGCGCTTGTTTGTCTCCAATAATGCGACCGTTGCCCGGATCTGTTTTCAATGCATTACCTGAACGGAGTGAAATATTACCAAGCTGGCAAAGCAAAGTGCTTTTATGTCCTTCCGCGATTGGCGAATGCATCTTTGTTCCTTTTGAAATGGCCGACAAAAAATTCTGGATGTGAATGGCATCGAGTTGGTCCGCAGGACTCGTTGTATTTCTTGCATCGATTATTTCGCCTGTAACCTTTTTTATTTCTTTATTGTCGAGATCGTATATGGTATACCCGTTGCCCTCACCAATGAAGAGTGATCCTGTTTCTCCGTAGAAAATACAACCGACAGCGGCGCCTTCGATGCTGCGTCCATTACAACTGCGGCCTTCCCAGGCGATGCTTGTGTTATTGTTAAACTCAAGCGTGATTACCTGCGTATCGGGCGTCTGCCAATCGTCTTTATAACGGTAACGCCCACCCGCCGATGTAACCCGCGTTGGAAATTCTGCTCTCAGGCCCCAGCGTGCAAGGTCTATTGTATGTACACCGTTGTTCAGCGCTTCGCCGGTACCCCAATTCCAGAACCAGTGCCAGTTGTAGTGAATGAGGTTGTCCTGGTAAGGTTTGCGTGGTGCAGGACCCTGCCATAGATTATAGTCGAGCCATGATGGAACAGCAGCAGGCTGGCCTATGCCGATAGACTCGCGGTTGTTTGTGTACCAAGTTTTGGCGAAGTAGGGCCGGCCAATTACACCGTCGTGCAGTTCGTTCATAGCTTGGATAATATTCGGCCATGAACGTCGCTGGTTACCCATCTGGATAAACGTTTTATATTTTAACGCAGCCCTTACGAGCAATTCGCCCTCGTTTGGATTATGACTGGCGGGCTTTTCGAGATAAACATTTTTGCCTGCTTTTGCGGCAAGAATAGCTGCAGGGGCATGCCAGTGGTCTGGAGCGGCGATTGCAAGAATGTCGAGATCTTTTGATTCGAGCGCTTTTCTGAAATCAGGTATAGATGTGGCCTTATTAGATGCAATTTTTTCTACCTCGGAAATGCATTTTTCGGCAGCACGGATATCAACATCAGAAACGGATATGACCCGCGCGTTTTTTTGGGCCGCGAAACTCCTCGCGAGTGCAAACCCGCGACTGTTTACACCCATCATTCCTACGTTTAATCGTTCGTTGGCGCCGATTATACGTGAATAACTTGCAGCGGTGAACGAAGGAAGCATGCCCCCAATTGAAATTGCAGCGGTACCCTTAATAGTATTTTTGAGAAAGGCTCTGCGGTCGTTGTTCATAATAAGGTTACTTTATTCTTTTTCAAAATAGAGGCAATCTCTACGGGTTTTCCGCCGAGTCGTTTACTTTCATCAGCGGCTTCCATAAAGGCGCAGATGGCGATTGTTTCGTTAGCCTCGACCGGGGGTGTTCCTGTTTTGAAGAATTTTACGATTTCCACGAGTAATGGTTCGTAACCACCGTATGCTGAAAACTGGTTGTTACCTTTTTCTCCAAATGCTGTTCCGCCATAGTCGTGCTCGCCATTTCTGGTACCTCTGAAGGTGCCTATCCGGCCATCTTCCCAGACCCCGGTTACGATATCCGTTTCTTCAGTATGTGTTCTCGTCACCTGTTTACAGTTTTTACCCAGGATGGTGAAGAGTGTTTCCACGCCGTGAATACCGTACCAGAAAAGATCAGGGTGCGTTTTTTCTATTGAGCACGGTGTAAATACGTCGGCGCCCAGCACTTTTCCGACTGTTTTACCTTTTGCGATATCCTGGACAGCGGGCGTAAAACGGAGGGACGAGCAGGAAAAAACCGGCACGTTGTGTTTTTTTGCGGTGGCGAATATTGCGGAGGCGTCTTTAAGGCTTGCCGCTATGGGTTTGTCTATAAAGACAGGCTTACCGGCCTTGATGACTTCGGTGGCTTGTTCAAGATGGAGCCGTCCGTCGTTTGTTTCGAGGAGCACAACATCGCATGCCTGCAGAAGTTCAGCGATTGATGAGGTTATTTTGACGTTATACTTCTGGATGTCTTCCGTGATTTTAGGTATCCTGCTGGCGCTCGACTCAATGGTTTTGCTGCCGTAAGGGTAGGCAGCTACTACTTCGAAGCCCTGGAACTCCGGCGTTTTGTCAGATGCGTTAATCACTTTGGTAAACGCTTCGCAATGCGAAGTGTCGAGGCCTATTATTCCGATGCGAATATTTTTCTGTCGGAATGCGTTGGTAAATGAGCTGGCGGCGAGGCCGAGGCCGGCGAGAGCAGTTGTTTGCAGGAATTTTCTGCGTGGTAATGGCAAAAGCATCCAACAAGTTACGGTAACGTACACGGAAAACCAAAATTCGCTTTTGGCCCAGCGGGCGGCATGCCTACGGCATCAGGCTCCCCTTCAACCTCAGCAACTCAGTCTCCGCGACCTTCATATTATAGCGTGCCGCAATAAGCCGGTTAAACGCCTGCTCGAGGCTGATCTGCGCCTCGCGCAACTCCAGGTAAGTAGAAACACCCTGCCTGAACCGGGCCAGGGCTATAAACACATTCTCTTTAGCAAGAGAAATATTTTCCTCCTCAAGCAACAACGCCTTTTTCTGATACTGGTAATCCTTATAAGAATTACTCACGCCCAGTTCAACCCGCGAACGCTGCGTGTTATATGCGATGGTATTATATTCAAGATCCAGCCCCGCCTGCTGGATTAATCTTCGTGTATTCAGCCCATTCAGAATAGGAATCCGCGCCGTAAAACCATAATTAAATCCATTGTTATAACTGAAGATCGGCTGAAACTCCGGGTTCACCACCGACGCGTTGTTCGTTCTTCCAAAGTTATAAGCAGAATTAAACTGCAGGATAGGAAACCGCTCCGCTCTACGCTCTTTAAGCGCAAGCTTCGCAATGTCTATCGTCTTCTGACTCGCCAGCAACCCCGGATTTGTTTTATCAAGATCATTTGAAATTTCACTGTACTGAATATTAAGGTTAAGAGGAATACTGTCGCTCACATCATATTCAGTATGCACCGGCATACCTGCAAGCTGGTTGAGCTGCTCACGCAATTGCGCGATTAAAGTTTCCTGCAGCATCCTCGCGGCCTTCTGCGCATTCAGGTCAACACGCGCCTGTAAAAGTTCGGGTTTGCTGCCAAGACCAACAGATACTTTTCTATCCGCCAGCTTAACACGTTCTTCATTTATTGAAATCAACGTATCGATCGCACGCAACTGCTGTTTTTGCCTGACGATGTTATAATAATTACTGATAACAGCGGCAACAGAGTTCACCACCTGCGCCTTAACATTTGCTTCGCCCAGTTCTTTCAACTGTTCGAAGCGTCTGCGTGTGGCAAACATTTTTAATCCATCGAAGAGTGTCCAATCAAGATTAACAGCAGCCGATACATTGTTTGAGTTAACATTCGCACTTCGTTTCCTACCGTCCTGGAAGTTCTGACGCTGGTTGTTGTCGTTCCATACCTTTCCTGCAGTTCCTTCTATCATTGGAAGAAATGCGGCATATGCATAACTGTAATCTACCGCGGCAGATTGCGCATCATTTTTTACGAGCAGGATGTCGTAGTTATTCTTCAGCGCCGTGCCAATCGCGTCTTCTATGGTTAATAATTTTTCCTGCGAAAACACAGTACTTGCCAGTATCAGTAAACAAAGTGAACTTAGAATTCTCATGAGTGCAACTGATTTATGCCCTTTGTGATTCGGTTTCGTCGAGAAGCTGCATGCCTGTTTTCTTCTTTTTGGCCGACAGGAACGCATACATAGCAGGTATTACAAATAAAGTAAGCACCAGTGAAAATAGTATTCCACCAACCAAAACAATACCCAACGGTATCCTGCTGGTTGCGGCAGCGCCCAATGAAAGTGCAATGGGTAGCGCGCCGAGTGTCATGGTGAGACTTGTCATCAATATTGGCCGTAAACGCGCTGTCGCCGCTTCTGTAACTGCTTCCAGTTTACTTAAGCCGGCCGCTTGTTTCTTATTCGCAAACTCTACGATAAGAATACCATTCTTGGTAACCAGACCAATCAGCATAATCATACCGATCTGCGAAAATATATTAAGCGTTTGACCAAATATAAACAATGATAAAACAGCGCCCGCGATAGCCAGGGGAACAGTGAGCATGATCACGAGGGGATCAATAAAACTTTCAAACTGCGCCGCCAGCACCAGGAATATTAATATCAACGCTAGAATAAATGCAAATAATGTATTTCCTGAGCTCTCTGCAAAATCTCTGGATGTTCCTGCGAGGCTCGTCGCAAACGATTCATCAAGCATTTTATCAGCTATCTGCTGCATCGCCTTGATACCATCACCAACGGTCTTACCCGGAGCAAGTCCTGCAGATATCGTCGCCGATTTATAACGGTTGAAATGATAAATAGTAGGAGGGGTGGTCTGCTCGGTTATCGTCACCAGGTTATCCAGCGAAATAATTTCTCCGCGGCTGTTTCTTACAAATATGTTTTTAAGATCCGTGGGATCGTCTCTTTCATTTCTTGCCACCTGCCCGATCACTTCATACTGCTTTCCACTTTTAATAAAATATCCCAATCTTATATTACTCAGCGCCAGCTGAAGCGTTCGTGAAATATCTCCGACACTAACTCCAAGCTCACTTGCTTTAAGCCGGTTGATGTTTATTTCCAGTTCCGGTTTGTTGAATTTTAGATCTGCATCCACACCGAGAAAAATCGGGTTCTTCTGCACCTCTTCCAAAAATTCCGGCAACACTTTCGCTATCTTATCGAAGTTATTATTCTGAATTACAAACTGAACCGGTAAACCACCCCGCCTGTTTACAGAGATGGTCTGCTCCTCGATGGCAAACGCACGGCCTTCGGGAAATTTTGGAAGATTCCTGTTAATCATATCTACAATTTCCTGCTGCGATCTTTCTCTATTGCGTGGCTCCGTAAACAGCGACCTGATGAAACCACTATTCGCCGCTCCCGAACCACTGAAACCCGGCGCAGTAACGCTCATCACAATTTCTGCTTCGGGAATGGAGTCCATAAAAAATTGATTCAGCCGGTCGATGTACTTGTCCATGTAATCGAACGACGTGCCTTCCGGAGCTGTAACGGTGAGCCTTACCTGGCTGCGGTCTTCTGTCGGCGCGAGCTCAGAAGGAATATCTTTTCCTATAATGAAAATCATTCCAAAACAAATAGCTACGATCACTAACGCAAGCCATCTCACTTTCATAAATCGCTGCAACGAGGAGTGGTAACCATTTTCAAGTCCCCTGAAGAAAGGTTCCGTTTTACGATAGAACCAGGAATGTTTATGTTCCTTTCGCGTAAGCTTAACACTCAGCACAGGTGTAAGTGTTAACGAAACAAATGCGGAGATCAATACCGCGCCCGCAACCACGATACCGAATTCCCTGAACAGTCGTCCCACAAAACCCTGCAGGAATATGATAGGAAGAAATATTACAGCGAGTGTTATGGAAGTGGCGATAACTGCGAAATAAATTTCCTTCGATCCCTGTTTCGCGGCGACATATTTCGGTATGCCAGCTTCCATCTTCTTATAAATATTTTCCGTCACCACAATTCCATCGTCAACCACCAATCCTGTTGCGAGTACAATGCCAAGCAGCGTGAGTACATTAATAGTGAAGCCGCTTAAATACATGATAAAGAATGTCCCGACAAGTGCGACTGGAATATCAATTAACGGACGCATCGCGATCAGCCAGTCGCGGAAGAAAAGATAGATCACAAGCACCACGAGAATGAAAGAAATGATAAGTGTTTCTTCCACTTCAAGAATCGAATTCTTGATAAAGCGCGTCTGGTCGAGTGCGATATTCAGTGAGATGTCGTCAGGGATTTCTTTACGGATTTGATCGAGTCGTTTATAAAATTCATTGGAGATGGCCACGTAATTGGAACCTGGCTGCGGTACAAGCGCAAGCGCGATCATAGGTATACGGCTTTCCTTCAATACCGTTTCTTCGTTCTCTGGCCCAAGCACCGCTTCACCAACATGCTTCAACCTGATGTCGGCGCCGTTGACATTTTTAATGATTACATTATTAAATTCTTCTTCGGTGCTCAGTCTTCCGAATGTGCGCACCGTAAGTTCTGTCGCGTTCCCCGCGATTTTTCCAGAAGGAAGATCAACATTTTCGCGTGCAAGTGCGGCTTCAACATCGCCTGGTGTAAGATTGTAGGCGCTCAGCTTTGCGGGGTCGAACCAGATACGCATCGCATATCTTTTCTCGCCCCATACCTGTATGCTGCTGACGCCCGGAATTGTTTGCAGGCGCTCTACCAAAACGTTGTTTGCATATTCAGTTATTTCGAGCTGGTTGCGTGTGTTGCTCTGCACAGTCATGGATATGATGGCGTCGGAGCTGGCATCTGCCTTCGACACAACGGGGGGCGCATCGAGGTCGTCGGGAAGTCTTCGTGCAGCCTGCGATACTTTATCACGTACATCATTAGCCGCAGCTTCGAGATCGACGCTTAATTCAAATTCAACATTTATATTACTGGTTCCCTGGCTGCTTAATGAAGTAATATTTTTAATACCTGCGATACCATTAATCGCTTTTTCAAGCGGTTCGGTAATCTGGTTTTCCACAATGTCTGCATTGGCGCCCGGGTATTGGGTACGTACGTTAATATTGGGAGGATCGATAGCGGGGTAGTCCCTGACACCAAGGAAAGTGAACCCGATAATTCCGAATAATACGATGATGATATTCAGAACTGTCGCGAGTACCGGTCTTCTTAAGCTTAACTCCGAAATATTCATACACTCAGTTCACTTTTGTTAACGATATTTTGCTTTCGGGCCGGATGGCAAGCAGGGCTGTTGTTACAATGGTGTCTCCTTCTTTCAACCCGTCGAGTACCTGTACAAATGTTGAATCTCTTATTCCGGTAGTTACTGTTGTAAAGTCAGCCTGTCCACTACGAAATACCACGACTTCTTTTGTTCTGGCCTTCGGGATAATTGCCTGCGTCGGTATTACCAGTGGCGCACCTTTTTCGCCGAGTTCGAGTGATACGCTTGCAAATCCACCCGACACCAGTTCATCGTGACGTCCTTTTACCACAGCGCGCACTTTAAGTGTGCGTGTGTTTGCTTCGATGCCCGCTTCGGTTGCCATCACAGCAGCACGGAATTGTTTATCGATACCATTCACATCAAACACCACTTCGCGGCCGGGGCGCATGTTTTCACTGTATTTCTCCGGTACGGTAAATTCCAGTTTGAGTTCATTTACCTGGCTGATGGCAGTTAAAATATTTGTTGGGGTTACGTAAGCACCGAGACTGATATTTTTTAATCCTATTCTTCCGGTGTAAGGAGCTTTGATTTTGGTTTTACTGATCTCAACTTTTACCAGCTCGATATCGGCGCTCAGGTTATTTGCTTCGAGTTCACTCAAATCGTATTCCTGTTGACTTATGCCACTGATGTCTAACAATGCTTTCTGCCTTTCTACAGTCTTCTGGGCGATGGAAAGTTGTACCTCGAGTTTTTTCAGCCTTGCCTGCAAATCGCCATCGAAAAGTTTCACAAGCACCGTACCTTTTTCCACTACCCGTCCTTCAGGGATATTCAGCTCAACGATCCTGCCTGAAATTTCGGGTCTGATTTCCGTGGCCTCGAACGGCAGGAGGGTGCCGGGCACCTGAATCTTCTCGCTTAATTCTTTTGTTCTCACGACAAAGCCTTCAGCCTGCAGGGGTTGATTCGCGGCATTATGGCGGGGCCTCGGTTCGGGTTTGCTCTCAGATTTACAGGATATTGCGGCAATAAAAAATACAACAACAACCAATGCAAAGGGTGTAACAATGCGCATTACTCTTGAAATTCAGCTATAAAATTAATTCTTCCTGACCCTTAGACGCTCATTATTCCTTATTCATTCGCCCCATTCAGCCAGTTTTTATCTTGAGGAGGTGCTTCACTTTGTGGGCCGTGTGGATAAGATCCACCTTGTCGCGGCTCATGACAGTAACATGACCCATTTTCCTCCCCGGTTTCGTCATTTTTTTGCCATACAGGTGAACGAAAACATTGTCCATTTGCAACACCTCTTTCAATCCTTCATAATAAGCTTCGCCATCAAATCCCTGTTCGCCGAGCAGGTTAATAATTGCGGCAGGCAGTATCGCGGCTGTATTGCCTAACGGATAGCCGAGGATCACACGCCACAACATATCGAATTGCGAGCTGTAGTTGGCCTCTATCGTATGGTGACCGCTGTTATGCACCCTCGGTGCCGTTTCATTTACAAACACTTCACCATTTCGGTCTATAAATAATTCCACCGCGAAAATTCCCGCGCTTTTTAAACCTTTTGCTATGGCCAGGGCTATGGCTTCTATTTTCCATTTCGTTTTTTCGGGTATCTCGGCAGGACTAATCTGGTAGTCGAGCAGGTTTAGATCCGGGTCGAACACCATGTCGACGGGCGGATACAGCGCAACTTCTCCTTTATCGTTTATCGCGACTATCTGCGAAATTTCCTTGTGGATATTGACCATTTTCTCGAGCACGGCAGGCGCATCGAAACCTTTGCTAATATCATTCTTCTCCCTGATTACCTGCACCCCGCGACCATCATATCCGCCTTCGGCAATCTTGTGAACGGCCGGGATGAATGCGGCTTGTTCGTTCAGCTCCGCAATATTTTTGGTGACAATAAAAGATGAAGTTGGAATCTGGAGAGCAGTGTAGAATTCCTTCTGCCTGATTTTATTTTTTATAATGCGTAACGCTGAGGGAGAAGGATAAACTTTTACTCCTTCTGATTGAAGTTTCTCGAGTGCGTCCTCGTTTACTGATTCTATCTCGATGGTAATTGCATCGAGACCTTTTCCGAAATTATAAACATCATTGTAGTTGCAGATATCACCTTTAGTGAAGTGATGACAGAGATGCGCGGCGGGCGCGTTACTGTCATTTTCCATAAGATATGTTTCAACGGGATAATTGGCAGCAGCCTGAAGCAACATTCTTCCTAACTGGCCACCACCCAGTATTCCGGCTTTGAGCATGTGGATTTATTGTAGGGCAAATATAGCAAGGTTGGAAAAGAAGTTTAACTTTGTATCCTGATGCGCCCTGATTATCCACATAAATTATTTTCTGATGTGAGGCAGTTGTACTGTCTTCTCATGACCGCGCTGGCAATGGATACGGTTGTATTGTAATAAGCGACTTCCGTATCAAATAACTTTCTTACACTTAAAATTGAATATTATGTCAACCGTGCTGCCGGCCGGAAAACAACAAGCGCAACCAACCGATTTTCTTCCCCTTCTTGGTACCGACTATATAGAATTTTACGTAGGCAACGCAAAGCAATCCGCTCACTATTATAAAACAGCTTTCGGCTTTCAGTCATTGGCATATGCCGGTCCTGAAACAGGAATGAAGGACAGGGCCAGCTATGTAATCCGCCAGAACAAGCTCACTTTCGTACTTACTACTTCACTGAAACCTGAAGGCCCCGTTGCTGAACATTTTGCCAGGCATGGCGACGGCGTAAAATGCATTTCACTCACTGTAAACGATGCTGCAGATGCATGGAAACAAACAACAACGCGCGGCGCGAAAAGTTACCTGCAACCGACCGTGTTAAAAGACGAATATGGAGAAATAGTGTTATGCGGAATTCATACCTACGGCGATACCGTACATCTTTTTATTGAAAGGAAAAATTATAGCGGCTCCTTTATGCCCGGATATGAAAAGTGGGAGACAGAATCGGAATCGGTGTCCACAGGATTATTGCATGTAGATCATTGCGTGGGTAATGTAGGATGGAACCAGATGAATAAATGGGTAAAATTTTATGAAGATGTGATGGGTTTTAAGAATATTTTAAGCTTCGACGATAAAGATATTTCCACGGAATATTCGGCCCTGATGAGTAAAGTGATGAGTAACGGTAATGGCTATGTGAAGTTTCCGATCAATGAACCGGCAGAAGGTAAAAAGAAGTCGCAGGTAGAAGAATATCTCGAATACTATAAAGGCGAAGGCGTACAGCATGTGGCCATAGCCACTTCGAATATTGTCGAAACGGTTACGGAACTCCAATCGAGGGGGGTAGAATTTCTAAGAGTTCCTGGTAGCTACTACGACTCCCTTCTTGACAGGGTAGGGAAGATTGACGAAGAAATAGGGTCGCTCCGGGAACTGGGCATCCTGGTTGACCGGGATGATGAAGGATACCTGCTCCAGATATTTACCAAACCTTTACAGGACCGACCGACGCTCTTCTTCGAAATTATTCAGCGAAAAGGCGCGCGAAGCTTCGGGAAGGGAAACTTTAAGGCGTTGTTCGAAGCGCTTGAAAGAGAACAGGAAAGGCGTGGAAATCTGTAAATTTCCGATCTTTATACACATCTGTAAATAATTCCGGTTAGGTGATAGAATTTTTGCAGTCTATTTTCGTTATAATCTGATTGCTATTTAGTTCATGAAGTATTTCTCATCCCTGATTCTCATATTGTTCTGTGCCCTGGTGGTGAACGGCCAAACGGCGGCGTCTGTGTTTACATTCATAGACTATCAGCGTTCATTTCCACGCTTCAGCGATGCATTAAAGCGGAAGGAAGACACCCTGATGAAACAGTTCAGGGAGAAAAAAATGGCCTGGCCCGTTAAGAATATATACATCCGCTCCTTTAAATACGACAGCAAGCTCGAAGTATGGGTGAAATATGAGAATGAGGAAAAGTACAGGCTTTTCAAAACGTATAAAGTTTGCGCACTCGCCGGTTCCCTCGGCCCGAAGCGAATGCAGGGCGACTACCAGGTGCCGGAAGGGTTTTATCATATCAATGAATTCAACCCCAGAAGTACATATCATTTATCCCTTGGGTTAAACTATCCAAATCCTTCGGACAGGATTTTAGGTGATTCGATACAACCTGGTGGCGACATATATATTCATGGTAAATGTGTTACCAGCGGATGTATTCCAATCAACGACCAGCAGATAGAAGAGTTATACATCCTGGCGGCTCATGCCCACAGCCAGGGACAGGATTTTATCCCTGTTCACATATTCCCGGTGGATTTCAAAACGCAAAAGAGCACCGACTATCTCACAAAATATATCCGTCAGTTTCCTGAGTACACCTACCTGACAAACGAGTTAAAACAGGCTTACATCTACTTCGAAAAAACAAAAAAGCTGCCTGTGATAATGATTGGTACTAAGGGCGAGTATATTGTGGCCAACACGCATATTGAACCGGATCCCGAGCCGGAACCTGTGATAAAAACAAAGTCACGCAGACCGGTGAAAGAATTCAGCGAAGCCGAACTGGCCAAAGTGGTTGACAAACTTCCTGTTTACCCCGGCGGCAACCCGGCGTTTCAGAAGTTTATCGACAAAGTTTCACTGGATATGGCTCCCTATCTTGATCGCGATATGAAGCGTACGTATGTGATGATTGAGTTTATTATAGATAAAAACGGCAAACCTGCCTACGCGAAGGTGATTAAAGGAGGTAATGATGAAATGAATGACAAACTTGAGGAAAGATTTGAGAACATGCCCGACTGGGCACCCGCTATCCGCCTGGATAAAAATGTTGCGATCAAGCTCAAGCAATCGCTTGAAATTTCGCGCTGAGGTTAAACTTTCTCCTATAGAATATCCATTGCTTTTGCAAAGAAAGTACAGGCAAAAGGCAAAGTAAGCGTAACCAGTTCCCCTTTAAATTGAAGTGCGAGCACAAATGCGATTACAGCAATAAAAAACAAAATCCAATACAGCGTCGTTTGCTTGCGGGTAGTATCCATTGGAAAAATTTACGCGAAAATAATACAAAAGATCACATTCAGAAAATTCCGATAAATTAGCGACTCACTGTTCTACCACGAAATTGAAAATTCACTTTTACATACGTTACTATACGCGTCCCGGAGAATCGCTGCATGTTACAGGTAATATTGAAGAACTCGGCGATGGCGATTACAAAAACGCCTTCGCGCTCGAATGGCTCGACAGCCAGTACTGGCATGGCGTGCTGCAGGTTGATCCCACACATGTTACAAAAATCCGCTACAAGTATATTTTCAAAAACGTAAACGGCGAAATGCTGCCCGACGGATGCCGCGACAGGGTGATTGATATTTCAAAAACCGGCATCGAAGAAATTCAGCTTACCGACACCTGGAACCATTCGGGTGAATTTGAAAATGTTTTTTATACTGACCCGTTCAGGAAAGTTCTGCTCAGGGATCATCACGGAAAGGTAAAAGCGAAGTCGCCGAAAAAGTTCACGCACATCTTTCGGGTGAAAGCGCCTTTGCTCAAAAAGAACGAAACAATATTTCTTTTAGGAAACGCCGAAGCAACGGGCAACTGGAACCTGGACGCGCCGCTATTGCTTGCGCAGGAAAATGAGTGGTGGACAATTAAGCTGAATATGCCAAAAGAGGCATTCCCGTTGTTTTACAAATACGGTGTGTACAACACCGACCAAAAGAAAGTGGTTGAATACGAAGCAGGCGAGAACAGGTTATTGCAGAACGAGCCATCGCTAAAAAAGTTAAGCATTGTACATGATGGTTTCGTAAGAATTCCAAACAACACGTGGAAAGGCGCCGGCGTAAGTATTCCTGTATTTAGTCTCAGAAGCAAAGATTCTTTCGGTGTCGGCGAGTTCTGCGATTTGAAATTACTGGCCGACTGGGCAAAGAAAACAAAGCTCAGGCTGATACAACTGTTACCTGTCAATGATACCATCTCCACAAACACGTGGAAGGATTCATATCCATATTCTTCAATCTCGGCTTTTGCGCTTCACCCGATTTATCTCAACCTCGAAGAAGTTGCAGGTAAACACGACGCGCATATTATAAAACCGCTGCGGAAAAAGCAGAAACAGCTGAACGACCTGGTGGAAGTAGACTATGAAGAGGTTCTCAAACTGAAATTATCTACAGCACGCGAACTCTTCGAATTGCAGAAGGAAAAATTTATTACCGACGAAGACTTTATGTTGTTCTTTAAAGAGAACAAACACTGGCTCGTTCCTTACGCCGCATTTTCTTACCTGCGCGACCGCAACGGAACGGCTAATTTCAGAAAATGGAAATTATACAGCGATTATAATAAAGCGGCGATTGAAAAGTATGTGTCGCCGCGGGCAAAGCACTATGACAACATCGCTTTTAATTATTACCTGCAGTATCATCTTCATAAGCAGTTAAAGGGAGCCGTTGACTATGCCCATAAACTTGGCATTATTATTAAGGGCGACATCCCGATAGGGGTGAATCCTGATAGCGTGGAAACGTGGATGAGTCCCGAGTTGTTCAACATGCATATGCAATCCGGCGCACCGCCGGATGATTTTGCCGTAAAAGGTCAGAACTGGCAGTTTCCCACATACAACTGGGCTAAGATGGCTGAGGATAATTTCGAATGGTGGCATAAACGGTTTGCTCACATGGCGAAATACTTCGACGCGTTTCGCATAGACCACATACTCGGTTTTTTTAGAATATGGAACATTCCAGATGACCATATTGAAGGCATCATGGGTTATTTTTCTCCGGCTTTGCCTGTTCATGTTTATGAATTCGCGCAGCGGGGTATGTGGTTCAACTATCATCGCTTCTGCAAACCATTTATTACAGATGCGGTGTTATGGGAAATGTTCGGACCGAATAAAGACAAGTTTTTACCTTTCATTTCAGCAGTGGGCAACCATCACTATCTTCTCCATGAGGAGTTTTCAACACAGAAAAAAGTCGCAGAGCATTTCAGCGCGTTAGAGGACAGTATCGACAACCGTCGCATCAGGGAGGGCCTTTTCGACCTTATATCGAATGTTATTTTATTCGAAGTAAAAGATTCTAATGGTCAGCAGTTTCATTTCAGGATTTCGATGGAGAATACCTCGTCGTTCAAACACCTCGACTGGAATACGCAACAGATGTTGAAGGGCATGTACAACGATTACTTCTATGTGCGCCAGGAGGAGTTTTGGAGAAAAGAGGCTATGAAGAAACTGCCGTCGCTGAAACTTTCGACCAACATGCTGATTTGCGGTGAAGATCTGGGAATGGTGCCGAGAGTAGTTCCGGAGGTAATGAGTCAACTCGGAATTTTAAGCCTGGAAATCCAGCGGATGCCGAAAGACATCAACCAGGAATTTTTTCATCCGGCAAACGCACCTTATTTGTCGGTGGTCACGCCTTCAACACACGACATGAGTACGATCAGATCGTGGTGGGAAGAAAACAGACAAATCACGCAAGACTTTTTTAATAAAGAACTCGCGCAATGGGGAGATGCACCTGAAACGTGTGAGGCGTGGATTAACAAGGCGATTATCATTCAGCATTTATATTCGCCAGCCATGTGGAGCATTTTCCAGCTGCAGGATATGTTAGGAATGGATCCGGTGATAAGGCGTGAAAATCATGAATCAGAAAGAATAAATGTGCCGGCTGTATCAAATTATTACTGGAGATACAGGATGCACATACCTCTCGAACAACTGCTGAAAGAAAATGAATTTAACGAGGAGCTGAAAAAATATGTTGAAGCGAGTGGACGATGAAATTGAGATATTGGCCATATGATCTTCCTTTTGTTTATCCTTTCACCATTTCGCGTGGAACGAAAACTCACCAGCCAACACTCATTGTTGAGCTGGAGCATATGGGAATAAAAGGATACGGCGAAGCTCCCGCAATTCCGTACTATAACATTACGGTTGAAAAAATGATCGCCGATATCGAGGCAAAAAGGCAATTCATTGAGAAATATGCTTTCACCGAACCGGAACGTTACTGGCACTACCTGCATCATTTAATTCCCCAGGATAATTTTCTTGTCTGCGCGCTCGACATTGCTGCCTGGGATATTTATGGGAAGATGAGAAATCAACCACTGTACAAGCTGTGGGGATCGGATCCACAAACGTCGCCGTTAACCGACTATACCATTGGCATCGACACGCTGGGCAATATGCTCAGGAAAATAGATGAAAATCCCTGGCCGATATATAAGATAAAACTCGGTACGCCAGAAGATATCCGGATCATCAGGGCGATTAGAGAAAAGACCTCCGCACGCATCAGGGTTGACGCAAACGCAGGTTGGAGCCTGGATGACGCGCGCAAGCTAATCGTTCAACTTAAAGAACTCGACATTGAGTTAATAGAACAGCCATTGCCAGCTGATAAATGGGATGAAATGAAAGAATTGTATTCTATCTCTAACATTCCACTTATCGCAGATGAATCGTGCGCCACCGAGAATGATGTCGAAAAATGCAGAAACTATTTTCACGGTATCAATATCAAGCTCACTAAATGCGGCGGCATTACTCCTGCGCGTCGCATGATCGCTTCTGCCAAAAAACTGGGTTTGCAGGTGATGATAGGGTGTATGAACGAGACCTCGATAGGGTCCGCCGCCATTATTCACCTTTTGCCCGGCATCGACTACGCCGATGCCGACGGACCAAAGCTTCTCGCCCAGGATGTAGCTACCGGCCTCAATTACAATGAGGGACGCGTAAAAATGTCAGAAAAACCGGGTTTGGGGATTGAATTCCATCCTTTGTCGTAGACTTACCATAGTAGAAATACGAATTTTCGGCACATTAAACGATGGTATATTTATTGCGTCTAAACATTAATTGCGTACACCAAAGAAAAATGTACCGGCGACTCTATGCGTAAAACTTTAGTATTCCTCCTTGTGATTTCGGTTATGGCTGTGTTTGTGGGCTCGTGCCGAAAGAGTGTTATTCCCACACCGGTTGAAGACACACCGGAACCTCATCCCGCGCCAGTTCCTGAAGTTCCGAAACTCGAAGAAACTGAACCTGCGGTTCTTACACCAGTTACTTACACTATTAGTGAAAATATCAAGGGTTATTACAAAGCGCTGCCGGCGCGTTATGATGAGAGCCAGGAAAATTACCCGGTGATCATATATTTTCATGGTGGCGGCCAGTATGGTGATGGTGGAGACTCAGACATTGTGCAGGTGCTGGAGGACGGTGTACCCAAATTATTGGCCGAAAAAAAGTTTCCACCGTCGTTTACGGTAGGTGATGAGACCTTCTCTTTTATCGTTATTGCTCCTCAATTTGTTAAAAAAATTGGAAACTCTGAGGTGGCAACGCTGGTTGATTTCGTTAAAGGAAACTTCCGTGTTGACGCTACAAGGATATATTTGTCGGGCTTCAGTCTTGGCGCTCGTACTTTATCAGATTATGCAGCTTTCAAGCCTTCGCAGATTGCCGCTGTAACAGCGATGGGCGGTTTGCCACAGATTAATGATGACCTGGAAGCGAAATGTGCTGCAATGTCGAATGCAAAATTGCCGGTTTGGCAATTCCATAACAGGGACGATTCAGCGTGGTATTACAGCGAGGCTGCCCGTTATATCGAGGTATTCAAAAGTCTGAACCCTGTTATTCCTCCGCGTTTTACTTCATTTGATGTAGGACAGGCAAGGCTTCACCATGATTGCTGGACACGCACCACTGATCCGGCTTATAAGGAAGATGGGAAGAATATCTATGAGTGGATGTTGCAGTATCACCGATAGGTGATATTGATTTGTTCATTTATTCATTTACTATTTCCTATTATTTTCCTCCACCTTCTTCAGGCGCCGATGCCTTAACAGTATTTACAGTCTCTGAGGCCTGTTCTTCTTCAGGATTTTTGAAGTAGTTACCAAAAATATCCGCGATCTTTTTAGAAGAATACACTCTCGTAAAATCGTTATTACTTAACGCAATGATCGTCACTTTATCATCCGGCATCCGGTAAAAAGCGGTCCTGTTACCATGCCACCAACCGTTATGATAGACGAATTTCTTTCCGTTTTTCAACAAAAACATCCTCCAGCCGAGTCCATAATTATTGATTCCAGGTTTCTCAAAACTATATCCGCTAAAAGCTGAGTCGAGAGTTTCTTTTTTAAAAAAGGTCCCACCATATAAAGCCTGGTCCCATTTCAGCATATCGCGAACAGTGCTGTACACGTTTTTATCTCCATACACCTGGTCGAGATAATCGAAAGCGTACTCGCGTCCACTTGAAAAGTAAGAATGCAAAAAGCGCGAGCTATCACTCATGGTGAACACGTAAGTATCATGCATGCCGAGCGGCCCGAAAATGTTCGTCTTCATGAAATCGGGAAAAGTAAGACCGCTCACTTTTTCGATGATCAGCGCAAGCAAAGCGTAATTCGTGTTTGAATAACTGAAACGCCTGTCCGGTGCATTGACCTGGATATCTTTTCTGCGTGTTTTTATAAACTCGAGAACATCTTTGTTGGTCACCTGCTTTCTTCTGTCCCAACCCAGGCGTTCCATATAATGCACATAATTAGGTATGCCGCTGCGATGGTTGAGTAAAGTTTTTATGGTTACTCCTTTCAACGGAAAGCCGTCGAGGTATTTGTAAACCGGATCGTAGATGCTGAGTTTGCCAAGTTCCTGCAACTTCATGATGGCCATTGCGGTAAACGTTTTGGACACCGAAGCAAGATGGAAGGGGGTAGAGGGAGAGATAGAATCGCGTTTTATACGAGGATCCCAGTATCCTGAATATTTTTCGAAGATTACTTCGCCATTTTTCGCTACCAGCACGCTACCGTTAAATGGCCGCGATCCGAAGGCGCTGTCTATGAACTCCCCGACCGCATTACGATAGTGTCGGACCTCTATGGATGAAAGTCCCGAAGCCGAGATGGGTGGGGTACCGATTACATCTGCATTTAGGTCGGGTTGAGAAGCCTGTCCACTACAACCATAAATCGCCGCCACAAAAAGAATAATTAGCACATTTTTCATTAGAATACCCGATCTTATTAAATATCAACGTTTTTTCAATTCAAATTTAAGGGTCATCTTTGCAAATCCTATACCGGAACTAACGTAAACAGGAGGTTTGAAATTATGAATGACAAAAAAAACACCAGCTATCCAAAAGAAAAAGTAAATATTTTATTTCTTGAAAACATCAGTGACTCCGCATTAAAACTTTTCAAAGAAGCGGGCTACAGTTCGGTGCGAAAACTGACAGGAGCCTTGCCCGAAGAAGAATTACTTAAAGAAATCAAGGATGTTCACCTCCTTGGCATCCGATCGAAAACCCAGATCACAGCAAAGGTGCTGGAAGCTGCATCAAAACTTCAGGCTATAGGCTGTTTCTGTATAGGAACCAACCAGGTAGACTTAAAAACTGCGAGAAATAAAGGGGTAGTGGTGTTCAATGCCCCGTACTCCAACACGCGTTCGGTCGCTGAGTTGGTAATGGCATCGTCAATTATGCTCATCCGGAGGATTCCTGACAAAAATATCGCCGCACATGAAGGGAAGTGGATGAAGGACTCCAAAGGCAGCTACGAACTTCGTGGCAAAACGATTGGCATTGTCGGATATGGAAACATCGGCACCCAGGTGAGCGTGCTCGCGGAGGCGCTGGGTATGAAAGTGCTTTTTTATGATGTGATCACCAAACTGCCCCTGGGTAATGCGGTAGCCTGCAAATCGCTTAAAGAACTAACCAGCCAGTCGGATATCATCACCCTGCACGTTCCCGACCTGCCTACCACGAGGAACATGATCAACAGGCAAACCCTTAAAAATTTCAAACCCGGCTCGATCCTGATCAACTACGCGAGGGGAGAAGTGGTTGACCTCGACGCTTTGAGGACGGCCATTCTCGAAAAACAAATTTCAGGCGCCGCGATCGATGTTTATCCCGTTGAACCTGAGAAGAACGGCGACAAGTTTACCACTCCACTACAGGGTCTGCCTAACGTTATTCTTACTCCTCATATCGGCGGTTCCACCGAGGAAGCGCAGACAAACATCGGTGAAGATGTAAGTAATAAACTATACCAATATCTCGAGATGGGTGTGACCATCGGGTCGCATACCGTGCCATCACTCAGCGTTCCCGCAATTGAGGGCACTCACAGGATTTTACATATTCACAAAAACGTGCCCGGGGTACTTTCGGCCATCAACACAGAATTGTCGAAAAACAATATCAACGTTGTGGGGCAATACCTGAAAACAAACGATGAAGTAGGTTATGTGGTGCTCGACCTCGATAAAAAATTGTCGAAGCAGGCATTCGAAATTCTGAAGGCAGTAAAGGGAACGATGAAAGTTCGACTGCTATACTAAAGGAGATACCTGAATATATCGGTGTATCTCTTTATCATGTATTTGAGAATGTTGGTGCCTTCGATCCTGATATATTTCTTCAACACAAGCAACATCACTATAAGCGAAAGCGAATAGTAAATCATTGTAGCGTATGCAGCGCCTATTCCTCCATATAAATTCAGGAAGAGAATAGTTAACGCCAGGTTTGTAATCATGAGGATTACATTCACTGTAAAATTTAACGCAGGCTTTCCTATCGCATCTAATGTGGATCCGAACTGGTAGCTTAATGGACGAACCATACTGAAAAGAATCGTCAGTTGAAGCAAGAGAATGGCCGGATAGTATTCAGGTCCCGCTACGATATAAATAATCAGTTTGGGAAACAAAAAAATGATCAGCGACAGAGGTACAATAAAGGCGAGTATTGTTCCGGTAACCTGTTCGAAATAATATTTCACTTTTTCCATTCCCTCGTTTTCTGATGCCTGTACATTTTTGGGATACAGCACATCAGCTGCAGCAAGCGAAGGAACGTCTACCATATTATTGATTCTCGCAACGGTGTGATAGTAGGCAACGAAGTTCTTTCCCTGCACCGGTCCAAGGATTGCGGCAGTGATAAAATGATCAAAGCTTCGTGATAAACTTGAAAAAAGATTGGTGCCGAACGTATATTTTCCGAAGTGAAAAAATTTCATACACAGCTCAGCCTCGTAAATAAATTTTTTCGGCAGGGAACGTGAGCAATTCGGGTACAGGTATACCAGAGCGACAATAAGCGCGACTATTTGCAGGAACAAAACGTTCTGCAAGGTGAAATGTGTCGGTTGAAAAAAATACAATACAACAATCCCGGTAAAAAATATTCCCTGCCTTATGAATGCGGATCGAAAGAGTATATCGAATTTGAATTCGGCCTGCATCAGGATTTCGCAATGATTGAATGGAACGAGCAAGAGAATATTCACGCAGCTTAATATCAGTAATGGCCCTAATGAGGGAGCTTTCAGCCAGGCCGCAATCTGGTTATCGAATGCAAAAATGATGGAGACGACAACCAGTGAAAATATTGCGTTGATAAAAAGCGACGATGATTGTACTGCCTCATTTTTTTCGGATAGATTTCTGCTCCCAAGAAATTTGATAGTTGGATTACGAAGCAGACCCTGCTTTACGGATTCGAATAAAGAAAACAGGGTGATGTAAAGCGCCCAGACACCATTGGTGGTGGTAGAAAAACCCCTTACGAGGATCATGTAGCCAAAAACGCCGAAAACAAAAAGGGAAACGCGTTGAAGCATGGTGTAAAACATGGCATTCAACCAAAAAGAAGCCGCACGCTTTTTAAGCATACGGCAAATTAATATTTATCATTGAAAGGTGCTACCGGCATTACTTTGCGGCCTCGTTAATGGCGGCTACAAGCGATTTATCGCCCGGTGCATCGCCGCCAAGTTGCCAGAACATTACCCCGCCGGCTTTTTCTTTAGCGAGCTTCACCTTTTTCCTTATTGTCGGGATGCCGTTGTAATACATTATTGAGCCGTCGGGCATTTTCAATTGGTCTTTCTTCTCTGATTTCGGGAATGTCTTCACAATGTCTTTGTATTGCATCGAAGATGCGCCTTTGGGTCCGAAAGCATAGCCGTAGAAGGGCAGGCCGAGATACATTTTTTTGGGGTCGAGCTTTCTTGTATTTGCCCAGTAATCGAGATCTTCAACTGCCATTGAATAGGGGGAATGATGACCGGGATTTTCTGGTCTCCACGGGCCGGTTTTGTCGTACGTCATTATCGTAACATAGTCGAATTGCTTCAGCGCGTTGTCGGTCAACCTGTCTTTGTATACCGTTGCGATGGCGGCGGTCATCATTTTGTTTGCCGGCTTGAGGGCAGTCGCGAGCTCGGTTACAAATTTCTCATAGTTTTCGTCAATACGTTCTCCTTCAAGATCCACATCGATGCCATCGAGATCATAGTCTATGGCAAGGCGGGTAAGTTTGCCGATAAGCCTGGTGCGGTTGCCATCCTGCAGCAATTTGGTGTAGTATTTTGGCGCGCTCCCTCCACCGATGGATGCGAAAATTCTAACCCCATTCTTATGCGCGACTTTCACCAGCGAATCGAGGCTTGGATTTTATGTGAAATTTCCGTTTGAGTCCGGGTTGAAAAATGCATAATTCATGTGCGTGATGCCCGAGAAATTAATATCGGCAATTTGTTCCGGTGATTTACAAAGCGCATACGCTATGATAGGGAACCCGTTGTCGTCTTTATACTTTGTAACATTTGCTTTAGGAAATCCATCACGGAAAGCTTTTCCCGCACTGCGGCGCGCGGTGTCGTAACCGGTATTGTAGTATTCGTAATAAAAGCGGCTCGTGCCCGACCAAACCGTTTGCATCATTCCTAAAAAATTAGCGCTCATTTCCGGAGCGGACTCTGCGTAGAACTTTTGCATGTCTTTGTGTTGTTCGACTGCTACAGCCGGTCTGTTCCAGGTGCAGGTGATTACTTTGAAACCATGCGTTGCGAAATAGGCGGCTGTTTTGTCGGGACGCTCATAGTGCCAGTCGCACATTACCACGTCTTTCTTTACCATGTGTATTGCGGGCCATGTGTAGTTGAAACTGCCTTCCCATCCGCCCAGGCCGGTGGCGAGGCCGTCTATGAGCCTGTCGGCCCAGATATATAGTGTGCGACCTTTTTCTGCCAGGTGATCCCTCACTTTATTTACTTCGTTAGCAAAAAGTTCTGCTTTATTTTTTCCACCGCAGCGGGGGCATTTATCCATACCGATATAAAAAATTTCATCCATGCCGGCGTGGAAGGCGTTTGTTTCGAATACGTCGCAGATTTCATCTACGAGTTTGAATACAATATTATGAACGTCGGGGTGGAGCGGGCAGTAGCTTTTGCAATAAAGACTGTCTGCATTCGGCCATTTATAGTTGGCCGGTAACGGGATCCAGGGAGTTTCGTCGAACTGGGGATATTTTTCGAGAAGTTTTCCAATGCGGCCGGCCGAGGACTGGTGACCAAACAGGTTAATCTGCGGGATGATTTTTATATTATTTTCCCTGCAAACTGCGACGATCTTCTTTACGTCTGCTTCTGTTAGCGCGTCGTCGTCGATCAGCTCCGGGTGGGATTTGTACTGGTAGTGGTAGTTCACACGCAGGACCAGGGTATTTAGTCTGCGCGGTGCGAGGTCGTTGGCGATAAAGGTTACGAACGAGTCGATTTTCTCTGCGGGGGGTACAGAGATAGATATTGCCCTGATCGGGAAATTGCCGGGAGCCTTAACCTGGATAGTATTCTGTTGGGTGAAAGCGATGGTGAAGATTAGCAGGGTGAAGCTGCTTAGCAGTAGTTTTTTTCTCATGACGTTGAAGTTAGCAATAGTTATTGAAGACGGTTAGACGCTAAAATCTGTTTAAGCTTTGCGTTTTGTTTGGAGGTCGCGGTATTATTCTCTCAGGGAAACACCAACCATGGGTAAACGTTTTTTTACTTTACGATAAACTTTAATACAGTGCATGAACCATATGAAAAGCGTTTGAATCACCGGGCCGACTTTCGGGTTAAATATCGTTTTTTCAGTGAAGAAGAAGGCGGAAGAAAGTCTCTTCCTTTTCAGGGCTATCGTTCGGATTTTTGGTGTCCTTTGGAAAATCAGTATCCGACAAGTATATACATGATTTGGCCTGAATTCGAAACTGGGGAAGGCAGGTTGTTGATGGAGAATAATAAGCCGGTGTTTCCGACCGGCACGGCAAAAATGTGGATTATCATGCCAAAGACGAGAGGCTACCTTAGAGATAAAATCTGCATTGGTTTGAAAGGATATTTTATGGAAGGTTCGCGAAAAGTAGCAGAATGCGAGGTAATTGAAATTATTGGGTTAAAAACCAACCCACACGAATCTTCACCGACAAACTGAGGATTGAATAAAATTTTAGAGTTTGTTGGGTTGGCTGTGGCTGTTTAGTAGATAACGCGGTTTATATGGCAAGCTGCCTTTCTTTCCCCATCAGTAATTCTTTTGGCTTATAATTTAT
>JAEUVS010000086.1 GCA_016786745.1 Chitinophagaceae bacterium
AACACCTGGACAAAAATAAGTTCGCTGAAGTACTATTTATTGATCCGGGCATTGGCCAAAGAATACAATACATGTTCGGTCAGTTGCAGGAGCTGAATAAAAAAGTAACTAATGCCAAACAAATCCGCAGCAGTGTAATCACTGAATGGCTGAGAAAAAATAATCTTCGCCAGGTGCAGTATATGGCCGGGCATAAGTATGTAAGCTCCACCGAACGTTATCAGCTCAACAACATCGATGATCTGAAAAATGAAGTGCAGCAACATCACCCGATGGGTTAATATACCCCAGATGGGAATCGAACCCGAATACTTGTTTGTGACCCTGTCAGGATACAAACCTGAAACCTTATGGTCTCAGGGTTATGCATTGTCGAGTTCCTGTTGTGGAGGTGGCGGGAATCGAACCCGCGTCCAAACAATAGGATAACTGGTTCGAATCCAATCCGGATTACAAAAGCGTGCTGGTTCCAATCCAGTCCTGGGCACATTGCAGACTTCTATGCGGGAGAAGTGGTGCGCAGTGGCTCAGTCGGCCGCCAAAAAGACGCGCCAGTTTTTCTTTCAATTGAAAAATAAAAAAGGTGACGCTAAAAACTGTCACGCTTTTGCGGCCTCCTTCGCCCTGCGCTCCGCCGCGCACTCGGTCTGCCTTCGGCAGCCCGCGCGGCTCCACCACTTGGTGCGCCACCCGCTGGCTGCCGTGGCCTTTATTGAATGATTATGCGCTCCGCTCCGCTGCGCGCGGTGGATAAGGCCGTACGGCGGTCTGCTGGTGCCTTCGTGTCGCCTGCCTGGCTAATGAACAAATCCCTGCGTAGCTGCCCGGCGCCACTCCCGGCCCCAGCGCCCACGGCAGCATGGCGCGGGGTGGCGACGCTCGCCGCGTCCGTTCGCTGACGCTCACTCCCGCGGCTCGACTGCCACACTTCAGTTGCGTATATCCATGTATGTTATAAGATGAATAAAAACAACAAAAAAAAGAAAGCGAAGATAGCCGCCGCAAAAGCCCTGCGCCAAAAGCTTCCGGCATAAAGCGGTAGAATAAATCCTCATCGGCATATCCTGCACCAGCGACAACAAATATATCAGCGACAGTAATCCACGAATTTATTCCGTTTGCCTTTTGGCTCCGGGCAAAGCGGCGACTATGAGGATGCTTTCTTTTTTCTTGTTTTTTCTTTTTAAAATAATTATTTATGAAACACACTTACGATTTATGGTATATGCAGAACAGCTTAACCGCTGATTACGGCTCGTTCAGCTGCGATAAATGCGGCAGGAGCTTTTATCACTCACCCAGTACTGTTTACTACAATCACGAGCCTAAGTACAACTGCTGCTGCGGTTACTGCACCAATGCCATCATCTTTAAAGACTGGTCAGAAAAGCCTTATCGATAAAAAATCAGTGGGGCTAACGCCCCACCGTTTTTTTTCTTTCAATTGAAAAAAGAAAATATTATTTTGAAGGGTATAAGCAGCTCTTTGAGTGATATTAAAATGGGGATCCCCAAAAACCGGAGGGATCGTTATCCAGGGTTGGAGATTATTATCCATTTGGACTTACTATGGCGGGGATTAGCTCGAAGGCGATTGGAAAGATGGATAATAAATACGAATACAACGGCAAAGAAAAGCAGGAGAAGGAGTTTAGTGACGGCAATGGATTGGAGTGGTATGACTACGGATTCCGGATGTATGATCCCCAAATTGGCCGCTTTCCTACGGTTGATCCTGCCGCGTCAAATTTTGTGCATGTTTCGCCATTTAATTATGCGGAAAATGAACCTGTTGGAAGTATCGATCTTTGGGGACTACAAAGGTGGATAGTAAATGGAAGAGAGCAAAATTTACCAAAAACCCAGGAAGAGGTGAACAGTAAGCAGTGGGCTTTTGCTAGGAAACATACCGTCCCTGCAATTGGGATAGGCTCACCTGCAAAATATGGAATTAATATATCAAGCACAGCGAATCGTATTGCAACGCGTTTTGGTACTCTAACTGGTTCTGAAAACCTGGGTTCTTTGGCAAATGCGTTTAGGCACGGGCTGTTTTCATCGATGATACGATCTCAATATTCCGAGAAGATTGCCGAACGAGCATTAAATGCTCATGAAGGAATTGGTATAAACGAGACGCAGCATGTCGATTTTTCAAAGAAATTTGAGGGAAAAGCAACCTCGGGTCTCTACTTAGCCGATCAAATTGTGGATGTGCTCAACAATAGCATTGGCTTAGCAATCGGTGCTGCCAATCCTGGTGCCGAAACAAAAGAATTAGCACACTTGGTTTTACTCGAGTTTAAAGTCAATGGTCTTTGGACGGCTACAGAGGATGAAAACCACAACATCGTTATTTCGAAGGCGCAGCTGTCAGAGGATCAATATCAGATGGGGGTCAGCACGATCAACTACGGTGATGACTATGGTATGACCCCTGAGGATAAAAGGCGAGCAGAGGAAGCCGGTAAGAGAAATAGAAGAAGATAAGTTCATCAGCTAAACCAACCCATAGTAAATACAGATTGTAATATGAAATACCTTATCGTTCTGATTGCCTTTATTTCTCCTTCCTGCAAGGAAAAGAAAACTCCGATTGATCAGATTCTCGAATATGCGGAAAAAAAATACGGTTCAAATTTGGACGGGAAAGAAATAGATCTTAAGGATGTATTTCCTTTCAGGTGGGAAGAGGCTTATATATTTGTAGGCTTGATGGATCCCAGCGTTGTCATGGAAAAGGCCGGAATTACGTATGATGGTGACATTGTACCGGATGACACGGAGTTATTTCTTTTCATAGGCGAAGGACGCATTCTGAAGGAATACAACTACCAGGATTTTCGGCTCATGTTCAATTATAAACCCCGTGGTCAGGGATTTTACAAGATTGTTCGCGACGATTCAAGATTTAAAATCGAAGTGCTCGGGAAAGATAACTATTCGCTCCGAAAAGTAAATTAGGTTGATTTTCATCTGCGCGCCCGTTTGAGGTTATCAAAATTTTTAACTGACTTACAGTTCAAATGGTAGAAGCCAGAATACGTTGAAAAACCATCAAGCGCGATGCCACCTCTACCAAAGGCATCATCAGTTACATCTACAACTCTAATGGGGTGAAAATAAAGAAGACGGTCACCGAAAACCCGCATGCTTCCAATAACAATACCACCACCATCACAACCACTAATTACCTGGGGCCATTCGTATATGAGAGCCGTTCGATCTCTCCTGCCGATCCCAACCGTCCGAATTATACGGACAGGTTGCTCTACATCATGCACGAAGAAGGACGGATAAGGTACAAACCGGAGAATACCAGTTTTGAATACGACTACATGATAAAGGACCATCTTGGTAATGTGCGAATGGTTTTAACCGAGGAGCTGCAAACAAACTATTACCCTGCCGCCACTCTGGAAGGCACATATACGGCGAGTGGTACTCCTGCTAACAGTATGGTGAATCATGAAAAGAATTATTATAATATTGATCCGGCTAAAATTATCACAGAAACATCTATTCCTTCCTGGGGTACTGAAAGCGTTGCCAATACAAAATTGTACTATAACAATAATGGCAATCCGCCGGCCAATACAAGTTATCCAGCGGGATGTGCGCCGACGCAAACCGATGGCAGTTCAAAATTATACAAGCTGAACGCCACAACCAATCGCACAGGCCTCGAGTTTATGATCAAAGTTATGGCGGGAGATAAAGTGGATATTTTCGGCAAATCCTATTACCTGAATACCACGACTGTTACCAATGGTAATTCTACCGCATTGGACCTGCTTGCGCTGATGGGAAGTTTACTGCTTGGACCGTCCAATGCAGCCGCTTCAAAAGGATTGACAGCGACACAATTGAACACATTAAATACTGGCCTTGTACCGACATCTTTCTTTCGGGGCAACAACAGTGAGGCCGCAACCACGGTGCCTAAAGCGTATATTAACTATATCCTGTTTGATGAACAATTTCAATACGTTTCGGGTAATGCGAGTAGGGTTGGATCAAGTGGTTCAGTCAAAAACCATTGGAACACGGATGCACAACTACAAAATGTTAATGTTAATAAAAGCGGTTATTTGTTTGTATATGTGAGTAATGAAAGTAATTTTGATGTGTTCTTTGATAATTTGCAGGTTATTCATAAATCCGGACCGATAACTGAGGAAACGCATTATTATCCGTTCGGTCTCACCATGGCGGGGATTAGTTCGAAGGCGATAAGGAAACTCGATAATAAATACGAATACAACGGGAAAGAAAAGCAGGAGAAGGAGTTTAGTGACGGCAATGGCTTGGGAGTGGTATGACTACGGAGCGAGAATGTATGATGTACAAGTAGGGAGGTGGTTTAATATTGATCCTCTTTCGGAGAAAATGCGCAGACATTCTCCTTACAATTATGCGTTTGACAACCCGATACGGTTTGTAGATCCGGATGGAATGGCTCCTATTGATGACCACTATTATGATAAAACCGGAAAGCACGTCGCAACAATTGCTCATCCAGGAGCCCCAGATACTTGGAGTGAGGTTGAAGTGAATAAAGATGGAAGCTGGCAGGTAACAAGGGATTTAGGTGGACCTCCAGGTAGCAGTAGTTCAGGTGACTTAAAAACGGGAGTTTCAGTAGCTCTCGATGTTCTAGGTGCTACGGAAATACCAGTTGTATCACAAGTTGCGGATGTTGCCAATGCTGTGATGTCGTTTGCCGACGGAGACGTTGCTGGAGGTGCCATTAATCTTCTTGGTGCAATTCCACTAATAGGAAAAATTGGTGATGGATTAAAAGTCGCAAAATATACTGATGAGGCTGTAGATGTTGCAAAATCAGTATCAAAAGAAGCCGATGAGGTATTTACGGTAACAAAAGAAGGCGTTATCTTACCGCCCGGCGATAAATATAAAATTCCGGATAAACTGATAGACAATCCACACAACCCGCGTGGTACATCGAGTTATGGCACCATGGAAGGTGATAAATTCAAGGAGTCATTGAGAATAGATCCTGCGACACCTTCCGGTAAAAAAGGACCTAACTATAGCCATTATCATAAAGATGGTAAATCCACACATTACAGTCCAAATGGTAAAGACAAAGATCCTGGATTTTAAATTTGAAATTTTATGACATTTGACGAATTACATTGGCATGATGCGGTAATTGAAAACATTCAGATCGACAGATCAAATCCCGGATATAATGATCCCATTGTTATTTCGATTCGATGGCCCGATGGATCTCGCCATGATGTTGTTTTTACTGACGTATATAAAGCATTTTTTGAATTAAACTTTGGGGTTATTGCTGAAGAGGCGATCTCTAATGCATTAGTATCAAATGATGACGAAGATTATAAAAAGTTCAAAGAAAAATGGCGTATTCTTATAGCTGATGTCGATGCAATCAATTGTTTTGTTATCCGAACATCTTCCACAGGAAGTATTTTAAAAGTCTTTTCTAAGGAATTTCATTTAATGGGTAGTACAAAATAAGCGCAGACAAACTGTCTAGGTCAGAATATATTTTGAATCGCGATACTTTATTGGAAGAGACGCATTGCGCCAATAGAATTTACTTAAAGACCTTAACAAAGATATCACTACAACTTCAGACGGAACTGGTATTACCTACAGTCATTTGAACTAGACCGATTATGTTACCATCAAGCAAGATGCCGCTCCCACCAAGGGATCATTAGTGAGCAATGAAAGTAACTTTGATTGTGTTTATAAGTGTCCCCCTTTTCGTCAACAGGTTTTGATGGGTAATATCCATTTGTATGACGGCTTTTCCCAGAGAATTCTCAACGGATAATGGCCAATTTATTTAAAGCCGGCTTTCGCCGGCCATCGATTATTCGGGGTGCAGATTGATGATCAAAAGTTCTTTCATTGTAGTAATTACAACTCTCTTTCCGGTTGTAAAGCCTAACTGCTCGAGCCAATGACCGCATAGCTTTATTTCGGGCGCCGTGGAATCGCTCCAGTGTGTGCTTCTATGCCTGGTTTGAATTTTTAATGATCGTACATCCGGCCGTTTTATCGGGTTTTTCTTTGTGTTTTTATTTGGTTCCATTGAATAAAATAGATCCTGATAGTGGTGTAGAAGAACCCATAGTACTAAACGACAGGACTTTCACCTGTCCTCCATCAGGAAATTAAATTGTTCGGAATCATCTACAAATTCTTCTACAAAACAAAGCTACCACCAGCGAGATGAAGCCCAAGGTGAAGAATACCACATTGTTGTAGTGTTTTGTGGGAATAACGAGGGTTTTTCGCGGTACCGGCACAGCATTCAACTTTGCTGTAAGAGTGTTAATAGCTGTTCTGTAAGCAAGACATTCCCTGTTTGGTTTACCGAAATGTTACCTAAAGTGTGTCTACGAAATAGCCTTTGCGTCAAAGATCCCGCTACCGGTAGTTATTATAATCCGCGTCAGCCTCTGCAGGAACTCGTGCATGACTATAATGTTCGTGGATGGATGCTGGGCGTTAACCGCGATTATCTCACAACAGCCGGGCAAACATCCGACGGGAAATTATTTGGATTTGAATTGGGGTATGACAAACTGACCAATAAAACAGGTGAAAATTTTAATGCAGCGCAATGGAATGGCAACATTGGGGGCATGGTATGGAAAAGTGATGGCGATGATACCCGCAGAAAATATGATTATGTTTACGACTATGCCAACCGATTGATGCGGGCGGATTTTGAACAGCAGAATCCGGACAATTCCTGGAACAATACCAAAATGAATTTTGACATGAAGGTAGGAGACGGAACTGTTTTTGGTACAGCTTACGATGATAACGGAAATATCAAGAGACTACAACATTGGGGCTACAAACTTAATTCCGTTGGCCAAATAGATGATTTAACCTACAACTACGAAAATAAAAGTAACCGGTTATTAAACATTAGTGACGCATATAATGATCCCCAAACTACCTTAGGCGATTTTAGAGTGTCTCCTTTAAATCCTGTGCAAACCAAAACAGCCACTACTGTAGATTACAGTTATGATGGAAATGGAAATCTGGTTAAGGATCTGAATAAAGATTTAGTCACCTATGCAGGCGTAAACGGAATCACCTACAGCCATCTGAACACGCCCGACTATATCACAGTGAAACGCGACGCGACATCTAACAAGGGTATTATAAGTTATATCTATGATGCAAACGGTGTTAAATTAAAGAAAACAGTAACCGAAAACCCCCACAGTTCAAATAATAACTCCACGATTGTTACGACTACAACATATATTGGTCCATTTGTGTATGAAAGCCGGAATATTTCACCTGCCGATCCCAACCGTCCCAATTATACCGACCGGCTGCTCTACATCATGCACGAAGAAGGACGGATAAGGTACAAACCGGAGAATACCAGTTTTGAATACGACTACACCATTAAGGATCATCTCGGTAATGTTCGAATGGTTTTAACCGAAGAGCTGCAAACAAACTATTACCCTGCCGCCACTCTGGAAGGCACATATACGGCGAGTGGTACTCCTGCTAACAGTATGGTGAATCATGAAAAGAATTATTATAA
>JAEUVS010000108.1 GCA_016786745.1 Chitinophagaceae bacterium
TCCAGGGCGGCAACACCGCAGACGATGCAGCGAAGCTATTTCTAACGATACTGAGGGGAAAAGGCACGTGGGCTCAAAACGCTGTGGTTATTGCCAATGCGGCAATGGCGCTAAATTGCACGGGAAATTATAAGTCGTACAGTGAAGCTTACCAGGCAGCGGTTGAAAGCCTGGAGAGCGGAAAAGCAAATCGGTGCCTTGAAAAATTAATCGCGGTACAGTAATGAATATTCTTGATAAAATAATTGCGTATAAGCGAGATGAAGTTGAACAGGCGAAGAAAAGAACACCGGTTACTGTCCTCGAGTTGTCGTCGTTCTTTCAACGTCCTGTTCTTTCATTGAAGGAAAGTTTATTAAGACCAGGCAGTACCGGGATCATAGCTGAGTTCAAGCGGCAGTCGCCATCAAAAGGAGTGATTAATGCGAAAGCGGATGTGACGCAGGTAACAAAAGGCTATGCCTCGGCTGGCGCCGCGGCGTTATCGGTACTGACGGACACGCAATTTTTCGGTGGTTCGAAAGCTGATCTCGAAAGCGCCCGCACGAACCACATTCCTATTTTGCGAAAAGATTTTATCATTGATGAATACCAGGTAATAGAAGCGAGGTCGATGGGAGCGGATGTGATCCTACTGATCGCGGCAAACCTGTCGCCTTCAGAAGTGAAGCGTCTTGCAGCGTTTGCTAAAACTCTTCAACTCGAGGTGCTGCTTGAGGTTCACAACGAAGAAGAACTTGGCCATATTTGTGACGAATGTGATGTGGTGGGTGTCAATAATCGCGACCTGAAAAGTTTTACGGTCGACATTAACAGGTCGCTGGAGCTGGGTGAAAAAATACCTGCAGGTAAAGTAAAGATTTCTGAAAGCGGTATCACTGATACTGGTACCATTTATAAATTGCGGTCCGCCGGGTTTAAGGGCTTCCTGATCGGGGAAAGTTTTATGAAACAGGAGGACCCTGCGGTTGCTTTTGCCTCATTTGTTAAACACTTAAAAACGCTCTCACCAACGTGAGGGTAATGAACACATGAGAATAAAAGTATGCGGGATGACGATGCTGGAGCAGGTAGAAGCGCTGCCTGATCTTGGAGCAACGTTTGCCGGTTTCATATTTTATCCGAAGTCGCCCAGGTATGTTTTCCGGCACCTTACCTCGGCACAGATAAAGAAAGTAAATACTATCAACAAGGTGGGTGTGTTTGTAAATGCATCGGTGGAAGAAGTTCTTTTAATGGTTGATGAGTGCAGGTTGCATATGGTGCAATTACATGGCGATGAATCGCCGAAGTATTGCGAACGCATCGCCGATTACGTTTCGGTGGTAAAAGCGTTCCGGATCAGCGATAATGATTCGATAGAGTGGATGATTAAACCGTACATGGATGTTTGTGATATGTTCATGTTCGATACGATGGGATCGGGTTATGGTGGCACAGGAAAAAAATTTGATTGGAACATGCTGAAGGGACACACTATTGGGAAGCCGTTTTTTTTGAGCGGTGGCATTCAACCGGATGACGCGGATGCGTTGAAAGCGTTCGCCCGGGAACTCGTGGCAAAGGCGCTGTTTGCGATTGATATCAATAGCAAGTTTGAAACGTCGCCAGGGGTGAAGGATATGAAATTAGTGGAGAGATTTATTAAAGAAATTAAATGAGTACAACAACATCATACAAATCTCCCAATGAAATGGGTTATTACGGTGAATTCGGCGGAGCCTACATCCCCGAAATGCTCCATCGCAACGTCGAGGAACTAAAAACACGTTACCTCGAAATCATGCAATCGCCGAAATTTCAGCAATCATTCCGACACCTGTTAAGAGACTATGCCGGAAGGCCAACCCCGTTGTATTTTGCTGAGCGCCTCAGCAAAAAACACAACACCAATATTTTTCTGAAACGCGAAGATCTCTGCCATACCGGCGCTCATAAAATAAATAATACCATCGGCCAGATATTACTGGCAATCGAACTGGGAAAGAAAAGGATAATCGCCGAAACCGGCGCGGGTCAGCATGGCGTGGCCACGGCAACCGTGTGTGCACTTAAGAACATGGAATGTGTTGTATATATGGGGGAGAAGGATATCGAACGGCAGGCCCCCAACGTGGCACGAATGAAAATGCTCGGTGCGACAGTGTTACCGGCAAAAAGCGGCAGCAAAACACTGAAAGACGCCAC
>JAEUVS010000123.1 GCA_016786745.1 Chitinophagaceae bacterium
CGTAAATATTCCACGTATATCGCGGCGTGATTGAATTTCATTGTGAGGAATTGTGTCAGGAATTCTTTCAGATTCTTCAATTGCATCGTCTGAAAACTGCAATGGAAAGCCGTTCTCCATGAGAATTTGCTTCATCGCAAAGTCGCTTTCATCACTTTGATCCATGATCTGCACCACCTCGCCTACCGGCTTCTTATTCTTCTGCCATTCCACTATTTTCACAATCACCATATCATCTTCGGTGGCGTTCGCGGTTTTATCGAGCGGGATAAAAATATCCGGCATCGGCTTATCAACATCGGCAATAAAAAAAGCGAAATTGTTGCTTAACTGTAATCTTCCGGGAAACTCCAGTTGTCGCCGTTTGAGTACTTCTATAATCTCGCCCTGCTGCCGGCTTCTTTTGTAATCACCTTTTATCAGCACGCGGACGGTATCGCCATGAAGTGCAGTGTTGAAATCCGATGGACGTACCATGACATCGTTTTCCTGCCCCTGCACCACTACAAAGCCCATCCCCGACTTTGTGATATCAAGTACTCCTGTTGAAACTCTTGCTTTGGCTCCTGACTGATGTTTCTTTCCTTTAAATGGTTTCTTCCCTGGCATCGGATTCCCTGTTTTTATGACTAAAAGTCGTAATGAAATTAGTGATTAATTCAGTAAACCGCCGCTCTCCATCAAACAGGAACTTCACTTCTATTGGTATCACATAAACCGGGTAGTTTACGAGGTCATTCTTAAATTTATCGAGGCGCATCGCGTCTTTCTCTGTTGTTATAATCATTTTTTGTTCAGTATTCACCGCGTCAAAGCGTTTTCGGATATCCTTGAGATCATCGATCGTGAAGATGTGATGATCGCTGTACAGCATTTCAAAATAGGTGGAAGTATTATCAGCAAGATATTTTTTAAGCGGCTTCGGATTTGCTATTCCGCTTACAAGCAGCGCTTCAGTTGAATCATCAAGCATTTTCTTCGCTTTTGTAACCAGGTGATACGGTGTGCCATAGTCGATCGACGTAAAAAACAGGTGCTGATGTTCCAGCGGATTGATTTCCTTTTCCAGTTCCCGCTTATGAATTTCTGATAAATGAGCAGGACATTTCGATACGATCAATATATCGGCCCTTTTATAACCGGAAGGCAAATCTCTTAAATCACCGGTCGGCAGGAACCAATCGCGTGTGAACAGGTTATTGAAGTCTGTCAGCAGAATATTCAGCCCAGGTGTCACATACCGGTGCTGAAATGCATCGTCAAGAATGATTACTTCCGTTTCGGGTTTGTCATGCAGCAATTGCGGAATAGCCACAATCCGCTCCTCGCCAACTGCAATCGAAACCCCTGGAAATTTGCGGTAGAATTGCAAAGGTTCATCGCCTATTTCGAGCGCTGTCGATTGTCCATTCGCGAGCGCATATCCCGAAGTTTTTCTTTTATAACCGCGGCTAAGCACCGCGAGTTTAAATTGATCCCGGAATTTCGAGATAATAAACTCGACCATCGGCGATTTTCCTGTTCCTCCGGCAGATAAATTTCCGATACCAATCAGTGGAAGATTGAATGAAGAAGATCCTATCCAGCCTTTATCAAAGAATTTATTTCTTAACCAAATAATGAAAGCATAGATGAGAGAGAACGGGAAAAGCAAAATCCTGACCGGTCGCAACAACGGGGCGTTAAAATTCATAAACACTCGTAGGCGTGATACAATAATTTAAAGGTACATCATATTCATTTACATCAGTGATCGACTCTATCGATTCGAAAAAAGAGAACCCGATCTTCACCACATCCTGTGCACATTGTGGAAGAAACCTGTCGTAGTATCCTTTTCCATAACCCACCCTGTATCCTTTATTATCAAATGCGAGAAGTGGAACAAATACAACATCTATCAACTGCGGCTCTATAATTTCGTCACTAACGGGTTCGGGTATATTGAATTCGTTCGGCTGCAGTGGCGTGTTTTTTTCAACAATCACAGCCTGCATTTTACCATCGGGCAAGATTTTGGGCCACGCCACGCGCAGATTCTTATTTCCCAGTGCAAGAAGCTGTGCGCAGATCGACACATCAAATTCGTTTCTTTCCGGAATAGGATAATACGAAAGCAGCACCTGCGCTCCCTGCAACGCAAGCTTTCCAAAGTTGCTCACTATCCTGTCAGTCATATCGCTAATTTCGCCAGGCGAAAGGTTATTGCGCGATTGCGCGTAAATTTTCCTGATATCCGTTTTTACCATTGCCAGTTTTCCATTTTCTTCCTGATAATCTTAGCCTGTTCGGAGATGAAATTACTATCCGGATGCGATGCAAAAGGAACAGAAGCGAGTGAGGGAATGTTTGTCCACGATACAATGTCATTCTCGTAGTCCAGGTAATTATCGTTGAATACCCATCCCAGCACGCGGATGTTTTTTTGTTTGCACGCCATCGCCGTAAGCAACGAAAAGTTTATACTGCCCAATGTATTGCGGCTCACAAGCGCCACAGGCACGTTGAGCATGCGAATGAGGTCGGCAACAAATTCATGATCGTTCAGCGGCACCATCAGTCCGCCCGCTCCTTCTATAATGAGATCATTGTCGCCCGCAGGAAGCGCCGATACAATTTTTTGCAGTGATACGTGGATGTTTTCCCGGTGGGCACCAATATGTGGTGATGCTGCAAGCTCCAGAAGATACGTTTCCGGATGAACGATTGATTTTTTATTGGTAAGTACTTTCCTTACCCATGCACTGTCGGTACCAGAAGCATAGCCTGCCTGCACAGGTTTCCAGTAGTCCGCCTGCAAAGCCTCTGCGAGGATTGCAGAAATAAAGGTTTTTCCGATACCGGTACCTGTGCCCGAAACAAATACAATCTTCCGTTCAGCACGTTTCATGGCACATCTATTTGTTTACAAAAATACTGAACACTGTTGTACCGTAATTTCTTGACGTTGCGAACAGTGGTGAGCCCACATAATTGTTTCGTGGAGTATGTTCAAGAATAAACCAGCCGTTCGGTGCAAGCAATTGCCGCTCTATAATTTTAACCGGCAGCTGATCTATCGTTTCCAGCGCATATGGAGGGCCAGCGAATATGACATCAAATTTTTCGGTGCATTGAGAAATGAACCTGAATACATCCATCCTGATCACGTGGAAATTTTCAAGCTCAAGTTCCTTCGCCGTCTTTGAAATAAAATCATACATCGCCTGGTCTTTTTCTACCACCATACACTCGCGCGCGCCGCGTGATTTCAGCTCATAGCTGATGCTTCCCGTTCCGCCGAAAAGATCAAGGGTTTTGAGAGAAGTGATATCGAGGTTATTGACGATGATGTTGAACAGTCCCTCTTTCGCGATGTCGGTGGTGGGGCGGGTGTACGGCATCTTCGCCGGTGGTTTTATTTTACGGCCGCCGAGTTCACCCCCGATTATACGCATAGCGACATCTTAAGAAGAGGTGAAAAATAATGCGAAGGATATTGTTGCAGAATACCGTTGGTTCCATACGAAGGAGGAATGCCTTCATAATGCACCTGTTCAAAATATTTTATGAGTTCACTGTACAGTGTTGATTGCTCATCGATCAATCCCGACAGGTATAACGTAAGCTGCGCAGGAGCAATACCAAACTGCCTGCATATCAAAAGTAAATAGTAGGCAGCATCCTCAGGCGTTTGATAAGAAAATGTTTGCAGCAACTGCAGTGCGCCATTCGTAAAAAGTGCGGCAACAAATTTGTCGTTGTAAAAAATAACCCGCGCATGCGATCCCTCATTCACTTCACTCTGCCTCGACCACCTGAGTATCATCGTATACAAATGCCAGTACTGACCGCCTCCGAATTTATCCTTACACAGGTTGTGCAGGTCCCTGGAAACAGCATAGATGTTATGAATGTTCCAGTCGCTCACATGTTCATCGAAAACTGTGTCTGCAGCGGTTTCGCCGTGAACCAATTTTGCAAATGGCGATTTGATGTCAACATTAAAAAACTCCGCGGGAACCAGGTTCGCATCAGGAAAATTGTAGACGATGATAGCCGTTGATCCGAATTGCTGGAGCACTGTGTCGCCGGAAATAATTTCTTCCAGGATGTCACGCGTGTTCTTATCACCTGATGTGTATAAAGTGTATTGGCGTAAAATAAAAAGCTGGTCAGGCGAACGGGTAAAAAGAATATAGTTAAACGATTGCTCGCTTAATTCAACAAGCAGCCTGCAATCTTCAGGCAGATTGTCTATATCGTCGCGTTTGATATCGAAAGCCGGATGCACCATTTTCAAAACTGCCGCAATAATACTATAATTCGTCAAGCAATTTCCTGCCGAGGCTCTTTATTTTGGCATCATCTGATGCCGTAGGGGGCAGTTTTTGAAGTTGTTCGAGGAGAACTCTTGCTTTTTGTGTTTCACCTTTCCTGTTATACGCTTTTGCGAGTTCAAGATAATTGAGTAAAAACGAAGGTTGAAGCGCTTTACTCTTTTCGTAATATTTTATCGCATCATCGAGCGAAGCAGGCGGTAACGCTCCGAATGTAATTTTTACAATCCATTTTTCAAACGCATTGAGATCACTTACTTCATAATGCCACTTCGCCAGGATATGATAACCTTTGTAGTTATTCGGATCCGCCTGGATACATCGGTCAGAATATTTTTTAATTTCTTTAACGGCCACAACTTTTTCTTTTCCTGACGACATCATTGCCTGCCGTCCCATTGCAATGGCCATCGCGAAGTTCGCTTCAGAGTGGTTAGGATTTATCGCGAGCGCCTCGCGCGCATACATTTCACCTTTTTTGTAATAGTCTCTCTGCTCGTCTTTAGTGTTCAGGCGTTTACCGATAATGGAATATAATTCGCTGGTTTTGCAAAGCGCGTCAATATTCTTTGGATCTAATTTTAGAACCTCCGTGTACTTTTTCAACGCTTCATCGTCCCTGAAAGCTTTTTCCAGCGCTTCGCCCTGTTGCATAAGCGTCGCAACGCTTTGCGCCGAAAGGGAAATAGTACAAATAGAGAGGATTAAAAAACAAAGTAGTGATATCAGTACGGTTCTATTCATTAAACTTCCGGTTCATAGTAACACCCACATTCCCTTCGAAGTTCTGAAGTGGCGGCTGTAGTTTTTGAATGGAAAGATCAATTTCTTTAACGAACGGATAGTCGTGTTTGATATGTCTCACGATGTTTCCACAGATTTTTTCCAGCAGACCTGTGGGAACGTCCATCCAGTGCTTTACTATATGATGCAGATTTTCATAATTGATAGTGTCGTTGATATTCTCGAAATCATTGTCCCTCTCGTCGTATTTTACGGAGAGGTTGATAATGTAAGGATTACCAACTTTTTCTTCTCCCTCGAATATGCCATGAAAAGCATACATGCGAAGGTCAACCAGTTCGATCGAGATCATATTCCCAATTCTAACATTGACAAATAACGTTCTGCGTCGAGGGCGGCCATACATCCGCTGCCCGCCGCCGTAACAGCCTGCCTGTAAATTTTATCCTGCACGTCGCCGGAAGCAAACACGCCAGCGATATTTGTTTTTGAAGTTCCCGGTAACGTCTGAATGTAACCAGCCTCGTCCATATCGAGCCATCCCTTGAATATCTCCGAATTGGGCTGATGACCGATGGCCACAAAGAAACCTGCTACAGCGAGCTCTTTTTTCTCACCTGTCTTCGCATTTTTTATCCTTACACCTTCAACTTTCGTTTCACCAAGAATCTCTTCCGCTTCAGTGTTCCAGTGTATTTTGATGTTAGGCGTTCTTTGCACTCTTTCCTGCATAATCTTCGACGCGCGCATCTGGTCGCGGCGAACAAGCATATGCACGGTAGAACACAATTTGGAAAGGTATAACGCTTCCTCGGCAGCTGTGTCACCGGCTCCTACAATTGCAACATCCTTTCCGCGGAAGAAAAATCCATCGCAGACAGCACACGCGCTCACACCAAAACCGTTGAGCCGCTGCTCACTTTCAAGGCCGAGCCATTTGGCCGATGCTCCTGTGGCGATGATGATTGCATCGGCTTCAATAATTTTTTCTTCATCAATCCATACTTTATATGGATGTGATGAAAAGTCAACCTTTGTTGCTAATCCGTAGCGCACGTCGGTGCCCATGCGTACCGCCTGTTTTTCAAAATGCACCATCATGTCGGGTCCCTGCACACCGTCGGGGTAACCCGGATAATTTTCTACTTCCGTGGTAATGGTAAGCTGACCTCCTGGCTGAATGCCCTGGTACAGTACGGGTTTCAGGTTCGCGCGAGCAGCGTAAATGGCCGCGGTGTAACCTGCCGGTCCCGATCCTATAATAAGGCAATGTACTTTTTCCGTTGTTGAATTATCCATAGTTTGTTCCTTCGAAATTTTACAAATTTAACGGCTATTCAGGTATAATAACACTCGCGTATTGCACCGAGTATCCACCGAAATATCCGAGCGCACCATTGCTAATGTTGCCTACTACTTTAGTGGGAGAAGAGAAAGGATTGCCAATGCTCGCATAGCTGTATTCCATCGTGCGCCAGAAGTCGAATACAGCTTTATCAATGTTGCAGAATTTGACAGATATGATGTCGCCGCGTGAAAAATACGCGTACTCTTCAAAGTCTATTTCAAGATTCCTGTCCACTCCCCTTTCAATCTGAACGTTGTATTTCGTTCCATCTACAATCTGGTCGTCATACACCGAATTCAATCCTGGCAGGTAAAGACCTCCATTTACGTTTGTGAAATAGCGAACATAGTTGCCGAGTCCCGGAGGGTCGTTGAAACGTCCATAAAGAATTACTTTGCCTTCATCTTCAGGATTCACTGCCTGGTAGTAGTAAAGTGAATCGAGTGTCTTGGCAGGGATGGGTATCGTAGTAAAGGCGGTATATTCTTTTCCGCCGGATTTTATCGTCAGGTTGTAGCTTTTTCCCGGCTCTCCGTGCATTCCGACCCTTCCGTTCGAGGTGTCGACCGAATAATAGTACAGCACAGTATCACCGGCTACCGGTACTTCATATTCCTTTAACAATTCGGTGGTGGTGCCATCGGAGATGGTAATCTCGGCGCCCCTCACAAATGATCCGGTAAGTTTTTCCCTGCTGATGTGGCTGAAGAAGTCGAGGCTGGTGGTGAGTACAACGGTTGGGTGCTCGTTCTGTTCAACAATGCCTTCTACAACCAGTTTTGGTTCCTGGTTTTCCGGCGTAAAGCTGATGGTTCGCTCGCAGGAAATGAGGAAGATAAGCGCGATTAAGTAAAGAAATTTCATTCGGGGATGTAATTTAGGGAACGTAATCTTAATTTTTTGCTAACAGCGTTAGGTAAGGTAAGAAAGAGAAACAGGGTGGAGAAAGAGTGGTTAACGCTCTCTTTCTACGCTCTCTTACTGTAACAAAAAAGCCCGCCTCAAAAGAAGCGGGCAGTATCCTTAAAAAAGCAAAAAATTAACCTAAATATGCCTTCAGTGCATTGCTGTAGCGTGCTTTCTGAAGACGCTTGATAGCTCTTTCCTTGATCTGGCGGATGCGCTCTTTGGTAAGATCGTATTTCTGGCCGATCTGTTCGATCGTAACGCCATTTTCGCCATCTAATCCAAAATACGCATTAACGATTTCAGCTTCGCGGGGACTAAGTGATTTCAGCACCCTGCGGATTTCATTACGCAGAGAATCTTTCATCACATCATCGTCGGTGTCGTCACCGCCCTCGAGGAGGTCGCCCATTGCCACATCTTCTGCTTCATGCACTGGTGCATCGAGCGAAGTGTGACGGGTGTTGCTCTGGAAAATGTTGTTGATCTCGGTTTCGCTCATTTCGAGAAGTTCCGCAAGCTCTTCTGTGCTTGGTTCCCTTTCGTGCTCCTGTTCAAAAGCCATGTAGGCTTTGTTTGCTTTGTTATAGGTGCCAATTTTGTTTTGAGGCAGGCGGACCAATCTGCCCTGCTCTGCCAACGCCTGCAGGATGGATTGGCGAATCCACCACACCGCGTATGAGATGAACTTAAAACCCTTTGTTTCATCGAAACGCTGGGCCGCTTTGATCAAACCGAGGTTACCCTCGTTGATAAGGTCGCTAAGTGAGAGACCCTGATGCTGGTACTGCTTAGCGACAGATACCACGAAACGTAAGTTCGCCTGCACCAATTTGTCCAATGCCCGCTGATCACCCATCTTGATTCTCTGTGCCAGTACAGTTTCCTCTTCAGGAGTGATCATAGAAATTTTGGATATCTCCTGTAAGTACTTTTCTACCGCCTGGGAATCCCTGTTGGTAATCTGTGTAGCAATTTTGAGCTGTCTCATATCTGAATATAAAAATTGACGAATCCTTTCGGTTCGGGTACAGGGATCAATAAATTTTTAATAAGTCGAAATAAATTCAGAGGAAGTTGCAAAGGGTATGTTCTGAAAATCAATTCCGTCCGTTACTAAAGCAAAAGTAACACGCGTTTTTTTAAGTTCATAGTGTTTTGGGATAAATTATCTTTTCATTACCCACCTCCAGCACCAGTTCCTTCTGCTCCGACTGTTCTACTCTACCCACCACTTTCGCGCCAATACCGAAGCCAGACGCGAGTTTTATCAATTCTATAGCTGTTTTCTCAGTAGTAAATATTTCCAAACGGTGACCCATATTAAAAACCTGGTACATCTCCCTGTTGTCCGATCCCGACGCCTCTTTCAGTAAATTAAATATTACGGGAGGTTCGAATAGATTGTCCTTGATCACCCGCAAATTGCCTGGAAGATATTTCATGCACTTCGTTTGTCCCCCGCCGCTACAATGTATTACTCCGTGAATATCATCGAAATGAAAGCGGAAAATATCTTTCAGCAACGGTGCATATGTACGCGTCGGAGAAAGCAACAGCTTACCAACTTCTATCGTTTGACCCGTCTCCGGGATGGCCACCGTATCAGTGAGCCTTTTGGGACCGATATAGGTCACTTTGGAACTCAAACCGGTATCATACGACTCCGGAAAGTTCTCGCCATAATGACCTGTTAAAGCGTCGTGGCGGGCGCTTGTCAGGCCATTACTACCGATTCCGCTGTTGTACTGTTCGTCGTAGGTACAGGAACCGGAACTCGCAAAACCGACAATTACATCGCCGGCCGCTATCTTTTCATTCGTGATAATACCGTTTTTCGGCCACCTCGCCGTCATGGTTCCATTTACAGCGATCGTTCTGACCACATCACCCACGTCCGCTGTTTCTCCTCCCAGGTAGTGAATATGGACCCCATATGTTTTCATGAGATCGAAAAAATGCTGGGTAGACTCAATAAGCACCGTAAGCACTTCTGCGGGTATCAGTCTTTTGTTGCGGTCGATAGTTGAAGAGAAGAGAATATTATCGGTTATACCTGTACACAGAAGATCGTCGAGGTTCATGACGATTGCATCCTGCGCGATGCCCTTCCATACAGAGATGTCGCCTGTTTCTTTCCAATACAGGTATGCAAGAATACTTTTTGTGCCTGCGCCGTCGGCATGCATTGTATTCACAAAATTATCGTCACCAGAGAGGTAATCCGGGAATAGTTTGCAGAAAGAATATGGATACAGCCCTTTGTCGAGTATGCGTATCGCTTCGTGAACATCTTCTTTCTGAGCGGAAACTCCTCTTTGTGAATACAGGCTCATTGTTTTTGTTTTTTATTCAAAACCCCGAGGGTGGATTCTTTATCTTTTCCTAATTGCACTTTCAAATCTTCAAGGCTGTCGAATTTTACTTCGGAACGTAAGTATTCTAAAAAATACACCCTTAGCGGCTTGCCGTAAATGTCTTCATCGAAATCAAAAATATTCACTTCGATAGTTCTTTTGGTGCCGCCAACAGTAGGACGAATGCCGATACTCATCATGCCCCCGAAAAAAACATCTTTATTCTTTACCTGGACCTTCACTGCATAAATGCCATCTCCCGGAATAATTTTTTCTTCGTTGAGAATTTTAAGATTCGCCGTTGGATAACCAAGTTGTCTGCCGATGCGATCACCTTTTATCACTTCTCCTTCAAAACTGAAATCATATCCAAGCAGCTCGTTTACTTTCGCAATATTACCCTTCAGTATATTCTCCCTGATATTCGTTGAGCTGACCGTAATATCATTGATCACATGCTGTGGAATTTCTCTCAGTTCAAAGTATCCCTTTTCGCTGTATTCTTCGAGAAGTTTATAATCACCTTTGCGGTCCTTTCCAAACCTGTGATCATAACCGATAATCACCACCGAGGGGTTAAAGCGTTTTTTGAGAAAAGATTCTACATATGCCTGCGGTTCCTGTTCCGCGAAATCATGCGTAAAAGGTACAATAACGAGATGGTCAATTCCCGACGAAGCAAGTCTCTCTATTCTTTCTTCCAAGGTTGTTATCAGCGGCACTGCCTGCTTATGATAAACAATCTTCCGCGGATGCGGATTGAAGGTGATGATGACCGATTCGCCGCCAATTTTACCGGCAGCGGCCCTTAACTGCGAGAGAATTTTCTGGTGACCAAGATGTACACCGTCGAAAGTGCCGATAGTAACCACAGCCTTGTTGAAAACCGGTAAATGCTCAATATCCGTATGAAGCTTCATGATCTGGCGGGCAAAGCTACTTTAATAACCAATTCTTTCATCAGGGCACCGTCGGATGTGCCTGCATCACCCACGCCGATGCTGCGAAGATTGTAATGGTGAAGAAGCATGAGCGCATTCTGAACGCCCGCGGGCCCGTAATTTTTCGCAGTTAGAAGGTAGTCTTTCACAAAGAATGGGCTTACACCGATATTCATGGCTATCGCTTTTTCATCGTTGTTATTCTGTCCGAATATCATGTATGTTTTGCTGAACAGGTTATAAAGCGCGGGAAGAACAAGCTGGATCGGCGCTGCTTTCGGATTCGCTTCAAAATAATTTACAATTCGTATCGCTTTCGCGATGTCTTTCTTCGCAAGCGCGTTCTGCAGTTCAAAAGGGTTATACTCTTTGCTAACACCTACATAACGCTCAACGTCGTCCTCGGAAATCGTTTTTCTTCCTTCCAGGTTTACAAGAAGTTTGTCTATTTCATTCTCTATGCGGCTAAGGTCGTTGCCGATGTGATCCACGAGCAACAGCAATGCTTTCTGGTTGATCGAATAGCCTTTATCATGAACGAGGTCGCTTGTCCATTCAGGCAATTGGTTATCGTATAACTTTTTGGTGGTAAGCATTTCGCCTTTTTCTTTCAGAAGTTTGGCGAGTTTGCTGCGGCCATCGACTTTCTTCTCTTTATAGGAAACGACGAAAATGGTCGAACCGAGTGGTTTTTCTATGTAGGGTTCCAGTTTGGCAATGTCCCGCATCTGCTGGGCTTCTTTTAGTAAAATTACCTGGCGCTCGGCGAACATCGGGTAACGCATGCAGGCGTTTACCACATCGCTCCATTGGGCATCTTTACCGTAAAAAACCGACAGGTTAAACGAAGCCTCCGACGGGTTAAGAATTTTATGTTCGGCGTAGTCAACTACTTTATCTATAAAATACTCTTCCTCGCCTTCCAGCCAGTATATGGGCTTATAAATGCCCCGTTTCCATTCGCCTATTATCTTTTCTGCCGACATTATTGTTAAAAGAAGATTATAAAGAACGCGCAATATTACGTCAAAAATCGTGGCCAGCGAACGAATAATTTCAACATAACGCCATGTAACTCAGAGAACTATTATATCAAAGTTGTACACATAGGTTAGCAACTATTGTATTCGATTGGCACGGTTTTAGCCTAATTTGGCTCAAAGCTGCTTATTAACAGAGAAACAGCTTAAAACAAAAAACACATTTATGAGCACAAGCAACTATCCATCAGCAACACCTCCCCCTAGCAATCCGCCCCGTAGAGATTCGAAGAATCTGATTATCGGGCTGCTCGCTGTTGGTATTCTTGGAACGTGGGGATATTTCCTTTGGGACAAGAACAAAAATGATCAGGAAATGACTCAGCTGCAGACACAGTACGTTGCGGTTGACTCAGCCAAAAATGAATTACAGAAAAGCTTTGATGCCTCCCTTTCACGCCTGGATTCACTTACAGGATATAACAATGAACTGGAAGGAAAGCTGACCGACCGTAATTCAGAAATCACCAAACTGAAGGGCCAGATCAATGGCATTCTCAGGAAACAAAAACTTACAGCAGCTGAAAAGAGAAAAGCTGAAGAACTTATTGCTGAATTGAATGAAAAGATTGGAAGTCTTGAGCAGGAAGTAGCACGCCTTACACAGGAAAATCAAACCCTGACTACTGAGAAGGCTGCCGTAACTGTTGAAAGAGACACATACAAAGCGCAAAAAGACACTCTCGAAACTGTAAAGGCAGGACTTGAAAATAAGGTGAACATCGCATCTACGTTAAACGCTTATGGTATTGCTATTACCCCGATTAATGAAAGAAGCGGTGGCAAAGAAAAAGTAACTACAAAAGCAAAGAAGGTAGACAAACTGGTTATTTCGTTTGATGTTGACAACAGGATCGCTGAAACAGGCTCTACTGAGATATATGTGTCGATTATCGGTCCGGATGGCAAGCCTGTAAGTGTTGAGGCACTCGGTTCAGGAACTTTTACTACACGCGAAGAAGGTGAAAAAGCTTACACAGCAAGAATTCCTGTTGAAATAGAAGCAGGCAAGAAGAAACATGTAGAGTTTGCGTGGAAACAAAATGAAGACTTCAAGAGAGGAAATTATAAAATAGCCATTTATCATAACGGTTTCAAAATCGGAGAAGGCGTTAGGGAACTTAGGAAAGGTGGATTGTTCGGTTAATAATCTGAACAATCAGGAAAATAAAAAAAGCAGTTCGAAAGAGCTGCTTTTTTTGTTTATTGCGCGAAGGATTAGCTTTAGCTATTTATACGGATTGCCGGAAGCGGCGGCGATAATACAGAAGAAATGAAGTATCAATCCCGGTACGAACAAAAGAAAATAACCTATACCGGTAAAAACAAACCACAACAATCCACTCATCACGTTGCCCTTGTATAATTGCCCCGCGCCGGGTATCAGAAAACTTAGCAGCGCCGCAACACCAGGGCTCCACTTTCTCTCCCGCTGCACATTCTGCAACTGGTGAGCAAGCTCCGCGTTTCTCGTTTTCAACTGGATTGGATCAACTATTTCACCGCAATGCCTGCATTTGATTGCGTCGCTGCGGATTTCTTCAGCGCAGAAAGGGCATTTTTTCGTAGCAGGTTTAAGCATTACGTCCATGTTCAAAGGTTTGTAAGGTAAATTTACGATTTCTGTTACAACAACGCTCTCACAGAAGCGCGCCCTATATGAACAACACGTGAGGTTCCCGGCTTCCTTCCCTCATATTGAATATTCATCTCTAAATTTTTCGAAAGCCGTTTGCTTATATCCAGGTTCCATAAGTAGTTTTTACCCGGCAATAAACCATCGAGAATAATATACGCCGCCGTACTATTCGTGTTAGGAGTGGCCTCCACAGAAGTGAAAGAAATATTATTGTAAGTGAACTTTCCCTGCAAAGAAGTGCTCTCTAGAATATTATACTTTATCTCACTGTTCAGCGCGTTCGAAGTCGACTTTTCAAAACTGCCAAGCTTGTTCGTCTTTTCTCCATAACGATAACCCACTATCACCCTGAAATTCGGACCACCGGTGAAACTTACCCGCGGTTCCGCCGACTGCTGGTCAATCTGGTAATTGCGATTATCAAATTTTACGTTAGAAGTACTCAACTCATTCACACCTTTTTTCGCGGTAAGATCAATAAGTATCGCTTTAGTAATATTGAACCGTGCCCGAACGGTCCAGTCGTCGAGTTTCCTGCTTTCATACCCGTATGTCAACAGCGACTTGCCACTGTTCTTCGCGTTGTTTACATCAATACCCCACTTTGAACTAAGCCGGTTAAACGAAAATGTATTAATGAAAATCGAATTCAGCACAATCAGTGAAGTATCATTCAAAGGCGATTTAAACGGATTAAACTCCACCAGGCCTTTCGCCTGTTCCTTTTTGTTTATCTGCAGGGAACTTTGCAGATTGATGCGCGAAATAAATTTCGAAAGCGATTTTGCTTTTTTCACGTCGATCACCGAACGCGGGTTCAATGCAATGCTGTAGTTAAACGTATTGTAGTTAGCTTTTACAAACTCGTTCGTCGGCGTGAATATCCGGATATATTTTGCCTGGTCCTGGAACAACGCAATTTCAAATTCATTAAGCGATTGCACGCCGTTGCTATCGTAATCTATCCATGTATATTCTCCCTGCCCCGCCGGCACTTCAAGAAAAGCAAAATCTCTCTTCTGCTCCTGTCCCGCTCCCACTTCATACAACACATTTCCCGACACCAAACCATTCCATTCATTCACCTGGTATTCGGCGCGACCGAGCAAACTGTTATCAGCCTTTATCGTTGGCAATACCTGGTTAATTACTTTGAGGTTCCTGTAAGTGCCATTAAACCGAAACTGGTGACGCTCATTCTTCATTAATTCAGTCGTTACCGTTACGTTCTGGCTCCGGTCGGAACGAAGGAGGTCCTTACCAAACGGATACGAATCTTCCCGAGTGAAATAAGTAATGCCCCACCGGTTCATTTTTTCTTCAGACGATTTAATACCGACAGTAAATACGTCGAACGAAAAGCTTTGAGGTGAAACTGAATCGCTAACCTTACTATGTACTTCATTGTGCTCGATGGAATATCCAACGTTCAACTGGTAGTCACGCAACTTCTTAAAAGTTTTTGCAACATTGAGAGAAGGTCTGAAAAAGTACCCCTTGTTCTCTCTCGAATTAATATTCGACAGGTTGATGACATTATTAAAACGCCATCCGCCGATTTCCTGCATTTGCGTAACCGCATTTCTGATGCCGTGAAAGCCGTCGCTCCTGTCGTATGTAGTAAACTGGTAACGCAAAACATTAGCATTCGGACCTTCAAGCTGCACGCCGGCCGTTGCAATTTTTTCATCAGCAGGAGCCACACGCAAAGCAAGTCCCCAGTCTCTCGTGTATTCAATATTCCGCAATCGCTCCAACGGTTTGAAAAACGCTTCAACATATTCATATCCCACATTTGTAACCAGCTTCTTTCCTTTTGAAGGTGCACCGACCTTCAACGTATTTTTCAGCCCCACCCTGCCGGCATATCCCCTGTCATTGCCTTTATCTTTTCCAGAAAATGTGTTGATGTCATAATTGCTCATCGCGCCTTCAGTAAAAATTTCAGTGGTTTTTGTTATCGCGTAATCAACTCCAACCGTCACCACCTGTTGCTTCTTCGGCGTTACAAGAAAAACTGCCGCTTCGTAGTTACCCTGCTTTACACCATTCACAGGAGCTATCCAGCGATATACTTTTCCATTCGCACCATTCAGGTCGGGAACATAATCACCGAAGCCCTGGCCCACTTCGAGAAACGACAAATTATAAATAGCGCTATCAGGATCGGTTGAAAAAACGTAAATAGAATCATGCGAAGCGCCGTTGTCGTAAACGGTATCAATTCTGCGGTACAATATTTTGCCGGTAGAAAAGGTATCAACCGGTGCAACGGGATAAAAAGCACGATTGATACTGTCACCCACAGCATCGAGAAAACGTTTCTGAGGATTATCCAGCGTTTGGTTGATGGGCGAATTTTTCGCGTCGCTGTTACTGAATGCACCCACCTTCACCTTCAGTTTCTCGCCGAATTTTGTTTCATTGTATGCGTACAGGTTAGCGTTGAGGTAATTTCTGTCGGAGTATTCAAATTCAACCTGTATCCTTTTGTCTTTTGTTACCATTCTCTTTGGCGTAAACGCAATCTCCGCAGTATTGTAGTTGATCACGTAATCCTGGTCTTCGCCACGCTGCAACAATTCTCCATCCATATAAACGCGCTCCGTATTCGCCAGCACTACAAAGAAAAATTCGTTGTTGGCTCCCGTCAGCCTGTAAGGACCCTGGTTACCTTCCTGCGCTTCGATGATGTTTCTTGTAAATTTTCCTTTCGCGATAGAACCGCTCACAAGGGAATTATTTTTTACATTTCTTCCAATGTCGTTTTGCGTTTCAAACGCAATACCCTGCAGGCGTTTGTAAAACGAAAGAAAGTAAGATTGGTTTTGGCGGATGTCGATATCACCCAAACTTAATTGCCACGTTCGTTTTTTAAATTGAAGAAATATCCTGTCGAATTCGTTCAATTGCTGCGTGGTGCCGTCTGGTTGAATGGGTATGTTGTTATCCGTTATCGCCGCAACGATCTCGATACTATCCGCGAGAAATCCGTTCAATTGCAGGTTAAGGTTCGACGAAACAACCGCATCCTGGCTGTTACCAAACGAAATTCCGCGACCAAAACTTCCGCTGTAGTTGATGTTACCAAAGTCGAAAAACCGCTCTTCCTCCCTTGTATTGAAATCCGGCGTATATGTTTGGCCGATGAAGTTGTTCATTACGCTGTCGAAGTCCATGCGGCGCGCCCTGGCGTTCAGCCGGCTGCTGAATACGCGGTACCGCACCAGTACGCTGTCTACCGGCGGTCTTTGTTTCCATATCATTCTTGCATTGATGAAGTCTATTGCATAGGTACTGTCGGGAAAACCCGGCAGCGACAGGGTATTGGGGATGATACTGAGGCTATCAAGCTGGATGGTATCCTTTGCCGAAGAAATCATTTTCGTGCGAAGGTTAGACAACGGCCTTTCTGCCCTACGATCCTGTGAAAATGCAGTAGTTATAAATGCCTGAAGGACAAAGCACGATATCAATATCCTCGAAAGCAATAGTTGGTTTTTCTAATAGCGTGAAAATAAGGCTTTTATTGCCCGGCGCTCCGCTATTTTTCCCAATATTGGAGAGGTTTACTTTTGGGGAGTGTTTTTGAGGATTTGTTTCTGCTGGTTTGCTTTTCCGCTGATCCCTCGCCAAGTTTACCCTGAGGCTACAGGCCGAATGGGCTCGGGATGACAAACTCTGGCAGGACCGTCATCCCGAACCGAGCGGCGAAGCGCACACTCGATCCGTCATCCCGAACCGAGCGCGAAGCGCACACTCCATCCGTCATCCCGAACCGAGCGGCGAAGCCCACACTCCATCCGTCATCCCGAACCGAGCGGCGAAGCCCACACTCCATCCGTCATCCCGAACCGAGCGCGAAGCGCACACTCCATCCGTCATCCCGAACCGAGCGGCGAAGCCCACACTCCATCCGTCATCCCGAACCGAGCGGCGAAGCCCACACTCCATCCGTCATCCCGAACCGAGCGGCGAAGCCGCGAGTGTGAGGGATCAGCAGGGCAACCAACTCACGCCATCTGCAATTTCCTTGCATTCCTGAATTCGAGGTACTCGTCGAAGGTCATGAGCTTGTCTACTGCACCATTTGGTGTAAGCTCAATAATCCTGTTAGCTACTGTTTGAAGGAACGTATGGTCGTGTGAGCTGATCAGCACGATACCCTTAAAGTTCTCCATGCTTTCGTTGAAAGCCTGGATAGACTCAAGGTCGAGGTGGTTAGTGGGCTCATCGAGAATAACAACATTGGGGTCCTGCAGCATCATGCGGCTGATCATGCATCTTACCTTTTCTCCACCACTCAGCACGCCGGTTCTCTTCATAATTTCATCGCCGCTGAAGAGCATTTTACCGAGAAAACCTCTCAGGAATGGTTCATCAACGTCAGTTACATGCGGCGGCACATACTGGCGGAGCCAGTCCATTAGCTGAAGATTACCGGTAAAAAATTTAGAGTTGTCGTTCGGAAGATATGCTTTCGAAACGGTGGAGCCCCATTCGTATGAACCGGCGTCGGCCTTCATTTCGCCGTTGATGATTTCAAAAAACGCCGATACGGCTGTCTGGTCGTCGGAAACGATGGCAATTTTATCGCCTTTGTTTACTGTAAAGCTGATGTCGCTGAACAACACCCTTCCCTCAGCGGATTTCGCGAGTTTGTTTACGTTAAGGATCTGGTTACCCACTTCACGAAGTTGTTTGAAAACAATACCGGGATATTTTCTGTTGGAAGGAGTAATCTCTTCGATAACCAGCTTTTCCAGTGCCTTTTTCCTTGAGGTAGCCTGCTTCGATTTCGAAGCATTCGCACTGAATCGCGCGATGAATTCAAGAAGATCCTTTCTTTTGTCTTCCATCTTCTTGTTCTTGTCGCTCAGCTGACGTGCCGCCAGTTGGCTCGATTCGTACCAGAAAGTATAATTACCTGTGTAGATTTTAATTTTCTGCCTGTCAACATCGGCCACATGCGTACAAACTGCGTCGAGGAAGTGACGGTCGTGCGACACAACGATTACAATGTTCTCGTAGTCGGCCAGGAAATTTTCGAGCCATACGATTGTTTGCACGTCGAGGTTGTTTGTAGGCTCGTCGAGGATAAGAATGTCGGGGTTACCGAAAAGGGCCTGTGCAAGGAGCACACGCACTTTTAGCTGGCCGGGAATATCTTTCATGAGTGAACCATGCAACTCTTCGCCCACGCCGAGTTCGCTTATCAGGCTTGCCGCATCACTTTCTGCAGTATAACCACCCATCTCGCCAAATTCAGCCTCGAGGTGCCCGGCTTTCATCCCATCTTCCTCGGTAAAATCGGTTTTGGCATAAATCGCGTCGCGTTCATGCATCACATCCCATAGCTTCTTATGACCCATCAGCACTGTGTTGAGTACAGTGTGATCGTCATACTGGTTCTGGTCCTGCCTGAGTACGGCCATACGTTCGCCGGGTGTTATCTCAACTGTTCCTTTATTCGGCTCTATTTCGCCTGAAAGTATCTTTAAAAACGTGGATTTACCAGCCCCGTTCGCCCCGATAACGCCATAGCAGTTCCCTTTGCTGAAGGTCAGGTTCACTTCATCAAACAGTACTCTTTTTCCAAAAGAAAGGGTCACATTATTTACTGTAATCATCAGCTCTGAAAATTGAGGCGCAAAGGTACGAAAATTCACTTTCAGGGTTATTTCAATCATGAATTTTTTAACCCATCTTGCAGTATGAACCGAGCCGGAATACTGGCAACAATCGTTGCAGTATTTATGGGAGAAATAACAGCGGCACAACGATGTACCCAACTGGGCCAAAATCCCCAGACGGCATTCCCGGTGTGTGGAATTTCCGTATTCTCCCAAACCAATGTTCCCATATGCGGCGACCGCGAAATTCCCGCTCCCTGCAGTAACGTTACCATTACAGATAAGAATCCATTCTGGTACCGCTTTACGTGCTATACAAGCGGCACTCTCGGCTTTAAAATAACACCAGCCAACCTGTCCGACGATTACGACTGGCAGATTTTCGATATCACCGGCGAACAGCCCCGCGCTATCTACACCGACAGATCGTTATTTGTTGCATGTAACTGGTCGGGTGAACCAGGTGTAACGGGCGCTTCCGCAGCGGGCCGTTCACTTTCGGTTTGCGATGGCCTGGGCCGACCGCTTTTCAGCGCGATGCCGGAACTCATCGCCGGTCATGAATACATTATGATCGTTAGCCATTTTACAGATTCGCAAAGCGGATATACACTTGAATTCGGCGGAGGTACTGCCGACATCACCGATCCGAAAGTTCCGCAGATGCAGGCGGCAACGGCGGCGTGCACAGGCAACCAGGTGAGCGTGAAGCTGAACAAGGAAATGAAGTGCGCAAGCATCGCTTCCGACGGCTCCGATTTCTCGATTTCATCAGGACCTGCAAATATTACAAATGCAGTATCACCAAACTGCAGCGAGGGATTTTCGACAGATACAATAGTGCTTACTCTTGACAGGGTTCTCGAACCCGGCGACTATATGCTGAATGTAAAACCAGGCAGTGATGGAAATTCACTGCTCGACAATTGCGACAATAACATGCCCAATGGCACTATCGCATTCACGGTTCATCAGAATGTAGATGGGCAATTTTCATATGTTCTGCATGAAGGCTGCGAACGCGATACGATCGAATTTGCGCACGATGGAGCAAACGGCGCGCATACCTGGTTATGGACTTTGGACGCTGAAAATATTTCAGGGCAGGCTGGTTCTAAAGTATATACTTCTACAGGCACAAAAAATGTGACGCTTTCAGTTTCGAATGATTTTTGTACGGCTGTTCATACGGAAGCAATTTCAATTCCTCCAAAAATCGACGCGAAATTTTCTGCGCCGGATATATGGTGTGCAAATGATAATGTTACATTGCTCGATAACTCAGCCGGAAATATTACCAGTTGGATGTGGGAATTTGGAAATGGTTCAACAACAATGCAACAAAATCCAGAACCCTTTAAATACCCAAAAATCGAAGGAGAAATAAATTACAGGATACGGTTGACGGTCAGCAATGCAACCGGCTGCACCGATACCGCTTCGGCCAATGTGATCATTGTAGGAAATTGCAATATACTTGTGCCTACCGCATTTACTCCGAATAATGACGGAAAGAATGATTATCTTTTCCCAACGAACGCTTTCGCGGCCGATAACCTGGTGTTCCGCGTCTATAACAGATTCGGACAGATTGTTTTTGAATCACGGGACTGGCGACGGCGGTGGGATGGCAACGTAAATGGACAACCGCAGAATTCAGGAACTTACGCATGGTCCCTCTCCTACACCCTCCGTTCCACAGGCAGGCAGTATTTATTTAAGGGTACGACTGTTCTGATAAGGTGACGTGCTTCGCCGCTGATTCCTCGCGCGGCGCAGGGCGCCGGTTCGGAATGACAAAAGTCATTATGCTGTCATCCCGAACCGAGCGCCGAAGGCGCGAGTGTGAGGGATCGGCGCAGAAACAAAACCAGTTCAACGGCATAATATTTTCTATAAACCTTTAAAACGTGTACTATGAGCAAGAAAGAGGAAAAGAACCGGATGCCGAAAAAACAGGATGAAAACAGCAGGGACCTTCCGGGATATCCACACTATCCCCCCGACGAGGATATCATGAATCCCCAAACCGGTTTCAAAAAAATCAGCGCCGACGAAGAGCTCGCGAATTCAAAAAATTTGTCGCGACAGTCGATAAAAGACCGGCACGACAATGATAATGAGCGTCTGCAAAATGAAGAAGATGATTTGAAAATTGTTCGTGGTACCGATGCGGATGTTACGAAAGAGGACCTTGAATTATTGGGATCCAGGGAAGGCGATCCCGACCAGGGCGATGACGAAATGATGCAGGCGAATAGTCGTGTTGATGATGTTCCGGAAGAAGGTGATCTTGATGTTCCCGGCTCCGATCTCGATGATGAAAGCGAAGAACTTGGAGAGGAAGATGAAGAAAATAATTACTACAGCCTTGGAGGCGACAGGCACGAGAATCTCGAAGAAGACCAATCATAGTTCATGACTTCCCATACCGACACAGGTTTTCAGATCCGCAATGCCGACAAAACCGATGTGCACGTAATCAGTTTGCTCGCGCATGCCATCTGGCCCGATACATATGGCAATATCCTTACGGCACTGCAACTTCACTACATGCTGAAACTATTTTATTCGGAGGATTCGCTGCGGAAACAGATGGATGAGGGTCATCATTTTTTACTTGCGTTATCGAATGCGGAGACTGTTGGTTTCGCATCGTATTCTCATGCAGGCAAAGCCGGAGTTTTCAAAGTGCATAAACTTTATGTGCATCCCATGTTGCATGGGCATGGGTTTGGTCGCAAGTTGCTCGACAGGATTATAAAGGATATCTCTCCAAAGGGTGCGAACATTCTTCAACTCAATGTGAACCGTCATAACCGCGCGATAAATTTTTATGAGAAGTATGGGTTTAAGAAAGTTGGTGAAGAAGATATCGCGATTGGCGAGGGATATTTTATGAATGATTTTGTGATGGAGAAAGAGACTTGATTTTCCTGATCCCTCACGCGGCGCTTCGCGCCGGTTCGGGATGACGAAAACCATAATGCTGTCATCCCGAGCGAAGCGAGGGATCTGCGGAGAAATATGTCACTTTATCAAATGACTTAAGATAATTCCGGTTGCGACCGCTGCATTTAAAGATTCTGCCCTGCCGTTTTTAACGATAGTAATTTTTTCATGCGGCAACTTCAAAACATCGTCACTTATGCCTTTCGACTCGTTTCCAATAACAATCGCACCCTCCTGCACTGGTTGTAAGCTCCGCACATCTCTCCCGTCGAGGGTGGCCGCATAAACAGGCACGCCTTTCAACACATTAGATAAATCCTCATAATATACTTTCACCCGCGCTATACTTCCCATCGTTGCCTGTACAACCTTTGGATTAAACACATCGGCTGAATTCCTGCTGCAAATCACCTGGTCGATACCAAACCAGTCTGCACACCGAATCATCGTGCCCAGGTTACCGGGATCCTGTATGGTATCAGCTACAAGCGATAGCCTGTTTTTCACCCTGAGAGGAGGCAATGAAGGCATTTTGAAAATACCAACCACCTGGTTGGGAGTGGTAAGAAAAGACAGCCTTTGAAGCATCTTCCCGTCTACTTCGGTCACCAGCCGGGGCTGGATGTTTCGCCTCGTTTTTATCCACTCTGTAAGCGCAAAAATTTCCTGCACTTCGATAGTGGATTCATCTAACAAATCGTTAATAATCCTGGGGCCTTCTGCAACGAACACGCTATCCGCGTCTCTTTGTTTTTTGTCGCCTAAACTATTGATATATTTGACTCTGGATTTATCCACCATTGCATTCCCATTAAATCAATTATGCTATTCTGCAGGCAAGTTAATTTTTTTCCGATATCAGGTTTTGTGGCTGCAGTATTAGCGTTGATGATGATAGGTTCTTCCTGCACCGTTGTCCGCCAGGGTCCAAAAGGTAAACCTTTTGCGTTCCGCACCGAAGTAAAGTTGGAAAACGTAAAGCTTTCCCCCGCAAAAAAAATACAATTAAGGGATGCACTTGCCAACCAGGTTGACGATAGTTTGCAAACCCGGAAAGTATATAACCTGTTTTTGCAGAGAAAATTGATGCAACCGGCAGTTTTCGACTCGCTCTATTTAAGCCGGTCTAAAACCTTTATGAGCGGTTTCCTCAATTCACAGGGATATTTCAATCCGCAGATCAAAGACACTTTTTGGATAGATACGGTAAGGCCATTCAGACTATTTAAGAAAAGAGAAACCCAGATGAGAACGTATGTCAGGTTCTTTGTGTACCCCGGCAACCCATTACGATACGACTCTGTAGGCTACGATCTCCAAACACCCGAATTGCAGCAACTCGCCCTGCAGAACACCAAAGAATCGCTTGTAAAAAAGAACGAGCAATATTCTATCTCAGGCATATCAAACGAACTCGACCGCCTGCTGAACATTTACCGCGACCATGGTTATTACAAGATTACCCGCGAAGATTTATACGCGGAACACGATACTGTTGTCGCCGCACTGATCGACCCCGGCCTGGACCCGTTCGAACAGTTCGAACTATTAGATTCACTTTCGAAAAAAGTAAGGGAACCGACTATTAACATCGTGTTCAAACAGAGAACGCCGAAAGACAGTTCCCACCTCAAGCCCTACACATGGGGGAAAATAAATGTGTATCCCGACAGGCAGTTGGTGGAAGAAGTACCCCCGCCGGTTCCTGACACCGTCTTGATCAACAGCCTGACTATTTTTCCGACAACCGCCAGGTTCAAAAATTCATTCCTTGCACGAAACATTGCCATACGGCCGGGCACGCTGTATAAGCAGGCCGATTATTTTAAAACGATTAACACGTTTACTAATCTTGGCGCGTGGCAGCAGGTTGACATCAACATCAGGGAGCGGTCCGATTCCTCCCGCATACTCGATGCGGATGTAATGCTATACCCCGCGAAAAAACAAAGCTTGAATATTGACCTTGAAACGAGCCGCAACGCCAGCGACGCGTTTACACAGGGCAACCTGTTCGGTATTGGTTTAAACCTTGGTGTGCGGAACCGGAATGGATTCAGGGAGAGTATTTCAAGCTCCAGCAACGTGAGATTAGGAGTTGAGCTCGGACCTAATATTATTCAAACAGTTCAGGCGAGTTTTGCGCATAGCATTTATGTACCGCGGTTTATAGAGCCGTTTGGCATTAATACGTCAAAAATGACGCAGCCGCGTACGATTATTAATTTCAACACCGCTTACACAGACCGCCGTTTATTCTTCGATGCGCGGTCGCTGAATGCCTCATGGGGTTACGACTTCACTAAAAAGAATAAGAACTGGCAATTCACGCTTTTGAACTTTGAATATACTGACGTTAATGGTGGGGACAGCCTGGACAACATCAGGCGCCGTTTTCCGTCTCTTTTTAACGATGGTATGATTATCAGCAACATTCTTTCTTACACTTCAGCGAATTCCAGGGAGAATAAACTCGGCGTTTTAAAGGCGCGTCTCGAATCGAGTGGCGCTCTCACCGGGTTGATAAAAGAACTCGAGCTGGGAGCGCTCAGAAGATTTGTAAGGTTGGACCTTGAATATAAATACCTGATCAGTCAAACCAATTCGGCATGGGCGTTTCGCATCTTTGGTGGATACGGTTATGTTTATGGAAAAACAAAAGATGGTGATGAAGTGAACCTGCCTTTCTTCAAAGCGTATTCAGGCGGCGGACCATACAGTATGAGAGCATGGGCTGTGCGCCGGCTCGGGCCCGGTGCCAGCGATATTTTTGAGGGAGAGAAAACGGACAGGTTTGGCGATATGAAACTTGAGGGCAATATAGAATTCAGGTTTGATATCGGTACAATTTTCGGCATCAAAGTGAAGAGTGCGTTGTTTACCGACATGGGAAATATCTGGGGGAAGACGATCCTGCCAAACGGCGAGCGACTCGATTCAACTGAGTTTAGGTTAAGCAGGCTATATTCTGATCTCGCGGTTGGTACGGGAACGAGTTTGCGTTTTGATTTTGACTTCTTTCTTATTCGCCTCGACTGGGCTTACCAGGTAAAGAATCCCGTGTTTGCGAAAGAGAATGATGGGTGGTTTCACAAATTGCAGATCAAGGACGGGCAGTTCCAGTTAGGCATCGGCTATCCGTTTTGATTTTTTTTCACAAATTCCTCCAAACCCTCCATACTCATCGCATCCTTCAAAAAAAACTCTCCTATCCTCGTCCTGCAAAGCGAACTAAGGTATCCTCCACAACCCAGCTCCTTTCCAAGATCATTCGCCAAACTGCGTATATACGTTCCAGTTGAACACACGATTTTAAAATGCACTTCCGGGTATTGTAAAGTTGTTGTAAACTCCGACACCACGATTTTGCGTGCCTTTAACTCAACCTCCTGGCCCTTTCTTGCAAATTCATACGCACGCTTCCCATCCTTCTTAATCGCTGAGTAAACAGGCGGCACCTGTTGTATCTCACCCGTAAACACTTTTGCGGCGGCGGCAACATCCGCCTGGGTAATATGAGAACAATCCTTAAAATTTTCCGGAATACTTTCGAGATCGAATGTAGGCGTCGTGGCGCCCAGCACTATTGTGCCGGTATATTCTTTCTCCTGCGCCATATACTCGTTAATCTTCTTTGTGAATTTGCCGGTGCATACAATAAGTAACCCCGTCGCGAGCGGATCCAGCGTACCCGCATGTCCGATCTTTTTTATTTTGATCAGCCTCCTGACCTTCCTGATGACGTCGAAAGAGGTCCAATCGTAAGGTTTGTCTATTAACAACACCTGTCCTTCAGAAAAAATATCCATCAGATCGCCTGCCGGGCTTTTAGTTCTAAATATTTATTCACGGTATTAATGGTGAGGTGTTCCGGCGCTGTCAGTATTGTGAATATGCCGTGTTGCTGAAGTTCCTTTACCATAAGAAGTTTTTCGTGTGCAAATTTACCTGCAATAGTGCGAACATATAAACTTTCGATATCATCAACCGGTGTTTCGGTGAGCTGCCGGAGTTCAGTGTTTTCAAAAAACACGACGAGCACTAGATGGGTTTTCGCAATAGAACGGATGTATGGCAGCTGACGCTGCAATCCCGTGAGCGATTCAAAATTAGTAAACAATACAACAAGGCTGCGTTGCGTAATGCGCGTACGCACAAGTGCATACAACTTTTCATAGTCGCTCTCACCGAACGCTGTTTTCTGATCATAAAGCGCCTCTAGAATCGTGTTCATCTGCGATGCATGCCTTTCCGCCGGCAGCACCTGCCCGATTGTGTCGCTGAAAGTGACAAGCCCCGCGCGATCCTGTTTTAACAACGCCACCCGCGAAAGCACAAGCGTTGCGTTGATCGCGTAATCGAGCAACGTCATCCCTTTAAACGGCATCTTCATCACCCGGCCTTTGTCTATTATGCAATAGACCTGCTGGCTCCGCTCATCCATATAGTTGTTTACCATATGCTGTCCGCCTTTCCGGGCAGTCGCTTTCCAGTTGATGGTCCTGATGTCATCGCCGGTAACATATTCCCTTATTTGCTCAAATTCTACGCTCTGTCCTATCTTCCTGATTCTCCTGTTACCCGATTCAGAAAGATTGTTTGAATAAGCCAGCAGATCGTATTTCTTCAAAGAAAAATAAGACGGATATACTTTCACCACGCGCTGTGAAGGAATAATATATCTTCTTACTACCTGGTTAAGCGGGGTGGTTACATAAATATTCAAATCGAAAAAAGTGTATTCACCGCGCTCCACCGGCTTCAACGTGTAGGTAATTGTCTTTTCTGTTCCCGAAGCAACCGTATCGCGTATCAGGAAATCGCGCTTCTGAAATTGAACAGGCAACTCATCAATAATTTTTACTGCAGCTCTGAATGTATAATCGTTCGATATAACGATGCTGATACGGTTAACATCTCCATTGCTCAGGCGGTCGGCAACAATTCGCTCTGCTTTAATTCCATTGCGGTTTGCATAAAGCACGATGTAGTCAATAATAACCAGGATGAAAAATACCAGGGCGGCAATTCTTGCAATAATAAAAAGCACCTGTGAGAGGTATGCGAAAACAAACAGCACAATGAGCCCGGCAAATACGCGATAAAAACGCTTGCTGAAAAATAGCGAATGCAGGTATTGCCTGAAAAATTTCATGATGAATTGATTACCGTGGCACTTCGATGGATTGTATGATCTGTGTGATTACAGAATCGGTATCCGATCCCTCCATTTCCTTTTCGGGAGTAAGCGTTATCCTGTGACGCAAAACCGCCGGCGCGATATAAATAATGTCCTCAGGCGTGATAAAGTCCCTGCCCTGCATCGCTGCATACGATTTCGCCCCGTTTAAAATTCCGATAGAAGCCCTTGGTGAAGCGCCGAGGTAAATCGACTTATTTGCGCGCGTGTGTCCCACGATTTCAGTGATGAAAGTGATCAGCTTGTCCTCAACATGAATATTTCTCACCTGCGCACGAAGACTTTCAAGTTCCGTAGCCGACATCACCGGGTGCACCAGTTCCAGTTGTTCGACCGGCTTTATCCGGTGATGGTTTCTCACAATATCAAATTCCTGTGCGGCAGTTGGATAAAGCACATTAATCTTAAACAAAAACCTGTCGAGCTGCGCTTCAGGCAAATGATATGTGCCCTCCTGCTCCACAGGATTCTGCGTTGCCACTACGATAAAAGGCACAGTCAGGTGAAATGTGTTGCCATCCACTGTAACCTGTCTTTCTTCCATCACCTCAAAAAGAGCGGCCTGCGTTTTCGCTGGTGCGCGGTTAATTTCATCAATCAACACAATATTGCTGAAAATAGGGCCCTGCTTAAATTGAAATGTGCTCTCACGTGGATTGAATATAGATGTACCGATCACGTCACTCGGCATCAGGTCCGGCGTAAACTGGATTCTCGAAAATCCTACTGAAATGCTTTTACTTAGCAGTTTTGCCGTAAGCGTTTTTGCAACGCCCGGAACGCCTTCTATAAGCACGTGTCCATCCGCAAGCATCGCGGCCAGCAGGAGATCTATCATTTGTTCCTGTCCAACGATCACTTTTCCAATCTCTTCCTTGAGAGTTTGAACCGATTGCTGGAGTGCACCAAGGTCGGTTCGCTGCTCGAATATGCTTTCTTCCATACTAAGGTTTGTTGTTACTTATAAAGCTATCTATTTTATCATTAAACGCAAGTAATTCCTCGTCTGTCACTACCTGCGCCTCTTCTATTCTTTTAATATCCCCGATAATATCTCCTACTACCGTTGATGAGTAACCGCTTTTAAAGGCCAACTTATCAATAAACTCGTCCGACAGATGAGCCGTTTGCAGATTGTACCTGGCGCGTACCTGCCCCAGGAACTGCGTCACCATTTTCGTCGCGAGATTCTTGTTGTCCTTCCGTTGATAGTACAACCTGCCGATCGTTTTCACAAAATCAAGCGACGTATTCCTGAGTTGTGGCACCTGCGGTACAATTCTCTGTTTTCTTTTCGATTCAAAAAGGTAAACTATAGCAAAGAGAAGAATAGCGAGCCAGAACGCCCATCTCAATACTTCATCCTGCAAAAACATTTTCAGCTTTGAGAAACCAGCCCTGTTACCCAGATCCTGGCCATCTATGTGACGCCGGAAATAATCATCCCACATCACCATGGAAACAGAATCGGGAATAACCGACAGCGCCAGGTCGTAATACTTTTTGTTGTCTTTATGTAACAGAAAAAAATTGCTGAATGCAAGAGGAGCATAATGAATAAATACAGAACCGCCACCCTGGTAAGAAAATTTTACAAAGTTCGGCTGTCCATGCTCGTTACGCCCCAATATATTTGTAACGGCGCTGTCCATCCCGGAAAAATATCCGTCCAGCTTCATACCGGGATACTGGAACCGGGCTGTGTCTCCCGATCCTGGATCATAAATGTTTACAGTCAGAGAATCTTCGAACATGTCATTGTATTGCTGTTTCAAACGAAACGTGTCTAAAAGATTATCCCCGATAGACATCGCAGAGATAAAAACATGATTGCCGGAAATGGCATGTTGAAGTATTGCCTTCAACTCATCTTCACTTGGCCTCAA
>JAEUVS010000025.1 GCA_016786745.1 Chitinophagaceae bacterium
GCATAGAAAGATTTTTTTAAAAGAAAAATATTTAAGAGCTGAAAATATGTTTTCAACAAAATTCAGGGTAAACCCTCTTAACTGATCTCGAATTTTTTCATCTGCATTTGTAATTTCAATTTCGCATAGAAATATTTTTTATCGATGAAAGCGTTTTTGCTTTCACAAATATCAGCAGACGTTCTATGACACGGAGGGTATAACCGCGACAGAATAGAGGTGATTTGCGTCTAAATTATTCGCCGAACCATCGGGCCACGCGGCTGGAGCCAAAAAGTTTTTTATCGGCCACCAGGGCTTCTGAAGCTTCCTGGTGTATGCCAAATGGTTTTGGACCGGAAAAGAAGTCAACATCCACGCGCGCGACCGTACCTTTTCCAAATTCAATATAGCAGGAGCCGGCGCCGGTGTAAGGATCGTTGTTTTCTTTGCCATGAAACGCAGCAATGATAGACGCTGCAGCAATTTTCGCGGCTCCTTCAGCGAACACACCAGCCTTCGGTGTACCCACACTGGTAACATCTCCAACCGCATATACTCCGGCAAATTTTGTTTGCAGATTTTTCCGGTCAACCGGTATCCATCCATTTTCAGCCAACCCGCTTTGCAGTACAACATCAGGAGCAACGTGTTTTGGAATTCCCAGAAAAAGATCGCAGGGTAATTCGGTGCCGTCGTCAAGTGTTACAGTTTTCCTGCTGTTATCCACAGCGCTCACTTTACGTTGAGGAATAAAACGAATATCACGTTCCTCAAATGCTTTTAATAACGCCTTCGAAGAATCAGGTGATGGTGGGATAGGCAACCCGAAAGGAATAACAAGGCTAATACTACACTCATTACGAATACCGCGGTTCACAAGATAATCGTGAAGCATCAGCGCGCCTTCACTCGGAGCTGGCGGACATTTGAACGGCGCTCCGCAAACACCTACAATCGCGTTGCCTTTTGTAAACTGAGGAAGGATGTCGCGCAATTTTTCTGCACCGGAGAAGCTATAGTATTCATTGGACTCTGCAAGACCCGGAGTAGCCTTTAGATCATAATCAGCTCCAAGGGCAACAACTAACACATCTGCTTCGTAAGTCGTTTTTTCTGTCGTAACTTTTTTACCTGACGGATCAATAGAAATAATATTTTCTTTACAGAAAGTAACCCCCGGTTTCACAATTCGTTTGTAAGGAATTTTCACTGCGCCGGCCGCCTGGTGTCCAAACATTACATCCAGCTTCGAAAAACCAAAGTAGAAAGAATCATTGTGATCAATTAACTTAAGATCGATGCGGTCGCCAAGGGCTTCTGAAAGCAAAGAGGTAATTTCCAGTCCGCCGAACCCGGCTCCCAATACGATAGCGCGAAATTTCATCAGTTAGTGTTTATTCAAATTTAGAGTATATTCATTAACAGGAATTCAGACCTTTATTATTACGCCGGCATTACTGGAAAGTCATTTTCATTAACTTCATTCAAATATCCCCAATGAAGAAAATACTGCTTCTGTTCTTTCTCACTATTTCAATTATAGTTTCAAACGCACAACAAAAATCTGAACAATTTAATATAGCAGTTAACTACTTGCTCTATCTTCCCCAGGAGTATGAAAAAGATACTGCAACAAAATGGCCGCTCCTTATTTTCCTGCATGGAAGCGGTGAACGCGGCGACGATCTACAGAAAGTAAAAATGCACGGTCCTCCGAAAATGATAGACCAGGGAAAGCAATTTCCTTTTATCGTTGCATCACCACAGGCTCCGATGGACGGCTGGGAACCGGAAGTGCTAATACGTTTTGTGAGGGGACTTCAGAATAAATACAGGGTTGATGGAGAAAGGATATACCTGACCGGTTTAAGTATGGGTGGTTATGGTACCTGGGAACTTGCGATGAAGTATCCGCACATGTTCGCGGCTATTGCGCCCATTTGCGGCGGAGGCGATACAACAGAGATCAGCAAGCTGAAGCATATGCCCGTGTGGTGTTTTCATGGCGCGAAAGATAAAGTGGTGAAGCCTGAAGAAAGCATCAGGCTTGTGAAAGCTTTGCAGAAGTATAATCAAAATGTTAAGCTCACAATCTACCCTGATGCGGAGCATGATAGCTGGACAGCAACTTACAATAACGACAGTTTATACCAATGGTTTCTTCAGTATAAAAAATTTCGTTATCCACGCAGAACTTTATCTGATGCTGACCTTGCAGAATATGCGGGCAACTATGTTGTGAATAATATGGATACTCTGAATTTAATTCCGAAGGAGGGCAAACTCGTTCTCAAAAATCAACCATCGGTAGAAATTATTTCTTTCGAAAAAGACGGTTTTGTTGTTGAGGCAAATAACAAGGAACTGGAAATAAAAGCTGTCAGGAACAAAAAAGGAAAGGTTGAAAAACTTGTGGTATACGACGAAAAACCTGTCGAACTCAGGAAGGTAAATTGAACCAAAATCACCTGGCCACCCAGCTAACCGGGCCGACCAGGTGATTAAAAATTGGTGAAACGATTATCGCTTTACTGCTTAACCAGTTTCTGTGTAAAATGCGTGTGGCCATTACTTGAAACGACCACAGTATATATTCCTAGTGGAATATTTTCAATTTCGAGCTTAATGGTACTTACTCCAGCCTGCACGGTCTGCTGTTTGTTTGCCACCAGTTGTCCGCTTATGTTGTAAAGACTCACCTGCATTTTAGCTGCAACAGATGAGTTCACATTAACATAGAACCAATTAATGAAAGGATTCGGGTACAACAGGAACGAAATATCTAAATTATGCGGCAGCGTATGTGGGTTACCGACAGTTACACGTTCCACCCACGAATAATCTGTTTTGTTACTC
>JAEUVS010000034.1 GCA_016786745.1 Chitinophagaceae bacterium
AAACAAACCTTTGCAGGTTCGAGCGTTGTGGCAGAAATAGGATATACAGCGCGTTCACCCAGTCCGCGGTGGCCAAGCACATCACCCTGCCTGGCAAACCGCAGGATCACATCTTTCTCTGCGTCCCAGTGCAGGTGAACCTTTGCTGAACCCTCATAAATAAAATAGATGCCATTTACCCGGTCGCCTTCGGAAAATATCCGCGCTCCTTTCTTAAAAATAAGGGTTTGTTTTTTCTGCGCTATCAGTTCCCGCCAGTCAGGCAAACATTGTGAGCACAGGAAGCAACTTTTTAAATCACAATGAGTTGTCTGCATACAGGTATTTAAGGTTTGATTAAAATATTGCATGCGCAATATTTTGCTGTTTTAAAGTTGTAACTTAGTTAATGGAACGTTATTTAGACAATATTATAAAAAATAGCTCGTTTTATGGATTCACCGTACAACTCCCGGCTTTCTGACGTGGTGCTTACCAGCGTGTTCGCAGGTTTTGCAACAACTTTACTGTGCATGGTTTATTATCTTTTGTACAAAGAAGTTACCGGCTACCCGTTTTCGAGTCTCCTGAATGTATCGTCACTCATCTTTGGCATCAATACATTATTTGTAACGATAGGCTGCATCTACTACCTTTTTATATATTATTTCAAGCGGGCTGATCTGGTCTATATTCTTGTCAGCGCGGTATTCACGGTTCTTGCCGTGTGGTATGCTTCAACAACTCATCGTTCAGAAATCGGAATTTTAAACAGCGAGTTTCACCAGTTGCTGATTGGCTTGCTGATTATCATTGGCGCTGCCGCAACCATTGGCTTGCCGGTGCTGTATCATAATAAGAAATTCCACGACAGCGTACTCTAAAAACTTAAAGTGATATGATAAAAGAGTTCAGGGCTCTGCCGGATGCAGAGCAGGCCATTTTATTGAAGGCACCCGTATGGATATCGGTGCTGGCTTCTTGCAGTTACAAAACAATCAATCCCGCACAAAAACAAGACGCTATCCAGCTTTCGCATCTGAAAACATTTACGGCGCATCCGTTGTTACTGCCGTATTACCGGGAGGTCGAGAAGATTTTTAAAGATGAATTCGACGCCGCGCTTGAAAACTATTACCCGTTTGATGCAGCGTCCGTTGCAGAACTCAAAAAGAAAGTAAGCGAGGTAAATAAAATATCACAAAAGCTCGACCCGAAATACCGCGCCATCTTACTGAAAAGCTTTCACAAATACGAAACGCATGTGAAGCGGGCCGGGCATAGCGTGATCGAAGATTTTATTTTTCCTATTCCGATCCCCGGCCTGACAAAATAGGTTTTCACTTTTTGTAGGCAACAACAAACTGGTAAGACAACCCTGGTTTAACAGGAAGCATTGCATAAGTGGCGCCTTTAATTTCTTTCTTGTAAAAATGTCTTTTTTCGCCGTTTATCATTACACTTTCCATTTCTTTTTCGTTGAACGAATAGGGAAGGAGACAAGTGATGGTTGATTCGCCGGCTACGGACGAATGAAGTGTGAAAGTTAACCTGTTGTTCTGCCACGAAATATTTTTGAACCCGGCTTCATCCCGCGACCTGAGAAAATCAAGGAGGTGTTGCTCTGTCCATACCGGGATGTTTTTGCTGTTTGCATAGTCAAGCATTTTCATCAACGGCACCTTCGAGAAAAAGTATTCATTATTATGCGCTCGAACGCTTATATATGAATAGACTCCATTGTCAATGCTTCTGTCCATAATTCCTTTAAAGGCATTGAAGTATCCGTCTTTGTCATCGTGCTCCATGTATTGCTGGTCGTAAACATTGTTGAGCTGCTGAAAAATGTTTAGAATATTTCCGTTGGCATCTGCGAATTTCATCGGCAGTCCGCTACCTGTGTAATTGCCCTGGCCGTACCCGGTTGAGCCGAGAAAACTTTTTTCCCTGGCGTTGTTATCGTAATGAGCATAGTTGCAATCGAGCCCGATGCCATTCAATTCTTCAAGTTTCGCCTGTGCCGCAAAGTCTTTTTGTCCATCATCGTATATTCCCGGCCAGACGAACCAGTGATTGGTCACTGTTTTCATTGGAGGAACATCCAACAATGATTTAAGTTTTGCGTTTAGCGCCTTGTAAATTGAATCCATCCTGTTCCAGCCCGGATCGGTGGCGTGTTTTGTCTGATCCGGGTGTCCTGAAATTTCAAATCCCCTTGCGCGCCATTTGTCCGTCCACTTTTTCGAAACCAGTTCTACCTCTTTTACATACAGCGTCATCTTCGCGCCTTTCGCAAACACATCGTTGAATTGAGGCTCAAATTCCGCTTCTTTTGAATCTTCGCCATCATTGTTTAATGTAACGGCACAACTGAGCGTGTCCGGGAAGTACCAGAGTTTGGGAAGAGGATGAGCGGTGCTCATGTACTGAATGCCATTCGAAAGCAAACGCATCTGCTCATCGGCGTGGTTGAGCGTGTTGCATGATGTGTCGACCCATCTACCTGTAAACAAATCCATTGCACGGAGACCGGGAATGCTGTCCATTTCTAAACCCGCGTCCGCCGGATTACCCTGACGCGTCAACACAATGCTTTGAGGTAAATTGTAGAGGAACGCCATACTGCGACCTTTTCCATAGGTGTTCAATACGATTGCAGGATATTTATCGTCGAACTCCGCTACTATTTGTGCGCCGTTCAGTGCATGACGGGCGCTTCTTCCGTGCAGCCTCATTCGTTTTAAAGTAATACCCTTTGCCAATGGCGATTTGCCGATGATCCTGAGGTGGCCGGCATCTGTATTTCGTTGGGCGGTTGTTATTCCAAATACCTGCTGCATTTTTTTCGGAGGCATCGTCGATATAAGGTTTCCCCCGTTTTTCACGTATTCTGTAAACGCGGCGGCTTGCTGATCGCTGATATTATCTGAGGCGATAATTACCACTTTTCTTTTGCCCAGCGATTCCGGCGAAATTGTTTCTATGTTAATTGTTTTGGTCTCAAACGCATTTAAGCCTTCTGTTCTGAGAATTTCAGCGACATAATTTCCAAATCCCTTTTGTGAGTTCAACACAAGTATCGGTGCGCGGTCGCTTTCTTCTGCAATCTTTAAATAAATCGCGCGGGCTTTTTTATATCGCTCAATCACTTCATCCCTGTCTTTTGTGAAGTAGCGGTTCCAATCGCCACCGGGTGTTATTTTTTCGAGAATGTTGTCGATCCACGACACGAAGAATTGCGCGTCCTTACTGTTCGCTCTTACCGGTTTATTATCGATTGAGAAATATACTGGTGCCGTGTGGACCTGGTGACCGTTCCTGGCCATTCTGCGTGCGCATATCCAACCGCTTTCGCTGATTCTCACTTTTGTTTTAAAAGTAAAAGGCGTACCCGGCTCCGCTGTCGCTGGCTGCGAAGAAATAACATCTCCATTGTGCACCAACTCGATCCAGCCATCATACGGCGCCGAGCATGACCACTTCACTTCAATCGTAGCATCAACAGGTGAACCGGATTTGATTTCATCTCCTGGTGAAAAATTATTGTTCACTTTCAGGTCAATGAATTCACGGTGACCATTTCGCGACACCACTGTTTGTCCTTTTTTGATCGCGTCAATCCATTTCCGGTATGTCAGCTTTCCATCAACTTTAGCGTAAGTGAGCATAGTCCCCGGGGGTTCGTTATTGTTGCATGGATAATCAGTGCCTGCTGCCAGGCCTATTTTGAAACCGCAATTAAGCAACTTATAATACGCATTCATGGCCGCCTCGCTGCTAAATACGGTGCTGTTGTCGAAGTTGGTACTGAATACATCTTCCGACACAAAATCAATTGTGCCGAGCGCAGCTTCAACGGGATAATCAACCGGGATGCAACAGTTCAATTCTTTCTGAATGTTGTCGTTCAGGTATTGAAAGTGAGCAAATCCTCTTACGGCATTTTGTTTCTTTGCCCATTCGAGAATTTTATACGGCGATTCTTCCCAAATCTGGCGGGCGCTGTCCAATCCAAGCAATACAAGGTGTCCACCCAACGCCTGGTTGCTGAATTGCGAATAGGTAGCGTCCCAGTGCCATTCAGTATCCCACCGCCATATTTTTCCCGGTGTTTGCGACATATCTTTCCCATTTACTTTAGGAAGGTCTTCTTCGCTGTATTTCACTTCACCGTTGCCCATGTCGGCGAGCAGAGACATTACCGCGAGGTCATTCGTCTCCATCATTTTCGTCACGTCTTCTACTGCATGTACTACGTCATCGCCGCAATTGCGGTGAACGTGTATATCGCCCGAATACCAGCCTTTTGGTTCGGGATTTATTTTTGCAAACGATTTTTGTTTTATCACTAAAGTATAAATGCAGTTTGCGGGGATCGCTATATCAACAACATTGGTTTTTAATGAGATTGCCTTTGATGCTAAATTTTCTTTTTCATCTGTATAATATAGCGTTGCTTCTGCCGCGGCTAAATTTCTGAGGGTTGCCTGCAGGTTTATTTGTTTTCCATTTTCATTTACGCCGACAATTGCTACCTGTTTTTCGTCGCTATCGATAAAAGCCACAATTTCTACACTATCGATGTTTTTCTGCAATGCCAGCTGCGTTGAACCCGGCATCACAAAACGACTGACCTGCTGAATCGCATAAAAATGTTTCCTGGGAGGATATTTTCCATTGACCGAGTCGTATCCAAGAACGCCCCAATAGCTGAATTTAGATGGCGCATGATGCGTATAATAACTGTCATATCCTTCCCACAGCAAACAAGCATTGGCTCCTGTTCCCAGCAGGTTGAGAAGATACTGAACACTCTTTCTCGCAAAATTATAACTGTAATCACCGAGAATACCGTCATCGCAGCCATTGCACCAATTGTTCCATTCTGTTATCCAGTATGTTTTTGATGGATAGGATGATGAACGTATATATGGTTGAATATCTTCTCCATTACCCGAGTAGCTATGAAAACCAAGATGCGCGGTTCGCGACATCACGAGACTGTCTTTCATCATAGCCGGCAAAAATTCGTTGAAACTTTTCTGTTTGTCCGCATTATCCGGCGCTACGATTTTAATGTTTCCGGTGATGCCCCATTTATCCATTCTCTCAATCAGTTTCCTGAGTATACGCGTATGTTGCTCACCCGTGAGATGCGGTCCTTCGCTAAACTTGTGATGATCCGATTCATTTGTGGGCGCGATCAACCCAAACTTTAACTGCTTGTTTTTAATAGCATAATAGAAAAACGATCCGATCATCTCCACATATTCATCTTCATACCCCGGCTCAATTACCTTATTACCCATCCATGATGGCGCAAAGCCCATAAAATTGATCACCAGGTTATCGGTTATTGAACGTTTGTTCAGGTAGGCAATCATATCCCATGCTTTCCTGAATTTCGGCGTCTCGTATAAGCTATCGTAATATTTCCAGTTAAATACAAACGGATCATTGTTGTCGTTCGTTTCTTCCCAGCCGTCAACGGTCTCAACGATTACGCGCCATATCGATGCATGCATCGAATCCAGCAACAGGTCAATCGCTGGCTTTAGTTGCTGAGGATCCCAGCTCCGCGTGTTCGCGTTTACACCGATACCGTCAATCCTTTGAAGTTTTTTTGTTCCGTCTATTTCGATTTGGAGAGCCTGCTGGCTGTTGCCACGTGTTGCCATCAACGCCAGGAAGAAAGTGATCGTTAATTTGATAAATCTTTTCGTCATAAGCGGTCAAGCGATATTTTATTTGAACCTGTCCAGCCGTAAAAATCCAATCGGCATATCTGTTTTTCCTTTTGTGGCGAGATCGGCGACGATTTCTCCTACTGCTGACCCGAATTTGAATCCGTGTCCACTAAACCCTGTCGCGACTACCGCATGTGAATCAGTACCCGGAATAAAATCAATGATAAAATCGGCATCAGCGCTGTTGTTGTACAGGCATGTTTTAAGTGTAAGCACATTTTCTGCGGCTCCAGGAAAATATTTATTGAATACATCAATCAATATTTTTTCTTCGCCTGGTTTGAATGAGCGGGTAACATTGTCCGGATCTGTTGGTTCTCCGGGTTTATGATGTGCGAGTTTTAATCCCACTGGTCCACTGAAGTCTTTTGGCGGAAGCACGGGAAAGCCATAAAACAGGTTTCCATCATCATCATTCAGGAACCAACAGGAAAAGTTTCCGATCGTAAATTTTTCCCAGTGTTTTGGTTTCACCCACGCAATCAACTGCCTCGTTATTGTTAAATCCGCCTGGAGCCCGGGCATTATTTTTTTTGTCCATGCGCCTGCGCATATCACTATTTTATCGGCAGTATATTTTGCTTTGTCGGTCTCGACCTCTATTATACCTCCTGTGTATTTCCATGTCATTAATTTTTCCCTTGCATGTATGTCGGCGCCTTTCGAAATAGCATCTACGGTATATACAGCAATTGCTTTTTCAGGAGTAATAAAACCGGCATCAGGTTCATACAATACCTGGTGATGTGAATGAAATTTTGCTGCAGGAAAACGCGGAGCGGCTTCGTCGGCAGTAAGTATATCCAGCGGAATGTTGAATTGTTTCGCTGTTTCGCGCGTACCGTTGATAAGTACGGACGATTCCCCGCCAAAATACAGCAGGCCCGTTTTGTAGTAGAGTTGGGCGCCAGTGGCTTTCTCTATCTCGCGCCAATTTTGATAGGCGCGCTCGAGTAACGCGACATAATTTGGATGTTCGTAATATGCTTTTCTGATTATCCTGCTTTGTCCGGCGTGTGAGCCCTGGTCGTGTGGTATGTCGAACTGCTCGAGTCCGAGCACGCGATATTTATTTTTCGCGAGATACCAGCAGGCCGGCGCACCCATTGTTCCGACGCCTGTTACTATTACATCGTAGTGTTTCATTCTTTATAAACAGTTTTTCCATTCATTATGGTAAGTACGGAATGGATAGATTTGATACTATCGACAGGGCAGGTAAGAAGATCATTTGAAAGAACCACGAGGTCGGCGAGTTTACCCGTTTCAAGTGACCCTTTGATATTTTCTTCGAATGATGCCATCGCGTTGTTAATCGTATACATTTTCAGCGCTTCTTCTCGCGTTATGGCCTGCTCAGAATTGAATACCGATCCTCGTTCCGTTTTCCTGGAAACGGCCGACCACATACCGAGAAAAGGATTGTAAGGATTGATCGATGCATCAGGATCCATCTTCACCATATGATCCGATCCGCCGTTGATGATGATGCCTTTGTCGATCATTGCGCGATAAGGATGAAACATGCCGAGCCGCTCGCTGCCTAATACTTCATGCAACAGGTCTGCGTCTTTCAGGTACCAGGCTGGTTGCATGTCGGCATAAACATCCATTTTCGCCATTCTTTCAATAGCTGAAGGGGTAAAGAAATTTCCGTGAATAATGGAAAACCGCTTGCCCTTAATGCTTGTCGAGTCGTTTATTTTTTCGAAGGCGCTTAGCAACGTGTCAACGCCACCACCGCCGGTTACGTGTGCGGTCACCTTCCATCCCTTTCGAAACGCGATGGTAAATATTTTGCGCAGTTCGTTTTCTGTGTAAAAAATATTTCCGCGGTACCCGGGGTCGTTGATGCCGTAAATCTTTTTGGCATTTGCTCCCCACGGCTCACGCAGGTAAGCAGTGCCCGTAAGTACGCCTCCATCCAGCACCAGTTTGAATGCGCCCACTTTCACCATTTCATCGCCATCGCCGGTTTTCATCCTGAATTCATCAATCATTTTCTTTACATCTTCGTCTTTAGCGCCTCTGAACGAAAAAACAAAGTTGTGAAACACCCGTACCGTAAGCGAATCTTTATTTTTTAATTTCTCAAACAAAGTATATTCAGAGGTGTCGCCGCCACCTGAGCAAATAGATGTGATGCCCATCCTGTTATACCCGTGAAAAATATCCTGCAGTGCTCTCAGCGCCCCGTCTTCTGTCAGCGCCTTTTCAGGGGGAATCGCGAGCAGGGAAAAAGCGGACGAATGTATAAGGCCGGACAGCTTTCCGGTTTCGGCCGAACGCAGAACGCCGGCGTGTTTTGAGTTGGTTAAGTTTGAAACCTGTAATGCGCGCGTATTTACCATGCCACCAAAACTTCCATCAAGGAACACCGGGTGATTCGGTGCAACACTGTCGAGTTCCCTGAGCGTCAGCTGGCGCATATCCACCATGCGTGTGATGAAAAATTTCGGATGAATGATCCACTCGCCGGGTTTTTTGATGGCTGCTTGCGAACTGATCCAGGTGAGTAATTCTTTTATTGAATGAACGTCGGGAATTTCGCCGGATATTTCACTTTGCGAGGCGCCTACCGGGTGAGCATGCTCGTCGATCAGCCCGGGTACAACTGTTTTGCCGTTAAGATCGATTTTTTCTGTTTTTCCACCGATATATTCGTCGATATCACTGTTAGTGCCGACATAAATGATTTTACCATCTTTTATTGCTATTGCTTCGGCGATGGTGAAGTTGCTGTCGACCGTAACAATCTTTCCATTAACAAGAACTTTATCCGCCTGGAAGTTGCGGCATGAGCTCAAAATAAGAATAACGACGGCGGGAAGTATAAAAAATCTCATGTGTAAATATAAGCACATGACAGATCGTTTGACTATTTGTATTACATTGGCTAAACCAATTTATGAGGAAACTACGGCGGTTCTTACTTCTCCTGTTTATTCCTGCTGCTGTTCCAGCGCAGGTAAAGGTCGACAGTTCCCGTATTTTTTGCGGCCATGAAGTGGCGCTCGATAACAACAATAGGCTTTTGCCGCGAAAAGTTGCTGCGAAAAACGCATACGACGATTTTCTTAGACTACGGTGGAATTTCATCAAAACCAGGGTTCCGAATAGTCCGGGTCCTGCGCCGCGATCCGATTACCCCCAATATTATTTCTATTGCGCTTTTATAGATTCTGCGGGAATATTGTTGCCCGATCACTGGATGAACGATGTGGGAGAAAAAGTGCCGATGTGGCTGGAATCGGCACGGATGTTTCGCGACTATTCCGGTGACGACGGGCCACTGCAGCTGGCGAAAGGCCTGGTGGATTATTCAATAGATCATGGCATTACTCCACCGGATTACAAATGGCCGAACTTTCCATACACTACCACCAACGCCGGCGACCTGGAGTTTCGTGGTTTTACAACACGGTTCGCACCCGATGATCTGCATGTTGATCATGCAGGCGATATCGGGGCCGCGTATTTTAAGGCGTACCTGGTGTTCGATGATGTGAAATATCTCGATGCCGCGGTTCGGGTTGCGGATGTGCTCGCCAGCAAGGTGCAAAAGGGTTCCGATACTACTTCTCCCTGGCCCTACATCGTAAATGCTCAAACAGGCAATATTGTATCGGAATATGGTACGAACTGGTTCGGATGCATCAGGCTCTTCGATATGTTGATAGATGCCGGCCACGGAAACACACACGGTTATGCCGATGCTTTGAAGATGGTGAAGGAGTGGTTGCTGGCTGTGCCTTTTAAGAATGGAAAATGGGTAGATGGGCACACTGACACGCAGGTAAAGGGTACAACGAATCTGAGCAATCTCAGCGCGAGCAATGCGGGTCTTTATCTTTCAGATCATGTTCAGTTTACGCGTGACTGGAAAACTTTGTTGCCCGGACTTATCAGGTGGACCGAAGACAATTTTGTTTTTAAATCGGCGGAGGGTGAGCCGTCGCAGATGTGGGGTGCGAATATTGTTAGTGAGCAGGTGGCGTTTATGCCTAAGATGGATTATCAAACGGCGCGTTATGCCGCGCAATCTGCGAAGTGGTACAGGTTAAGTGGGGATACATCTTTTAAAGAGAAAGCGTTCCGTTCTCTGAACTTTGTAACATATTGCAATGATCAGTATGGTAAGGCGTTTGAGAGTCCGTTTAGTAAAGGTGTGAATTCGTGGTGGTCGGATAGTTACGGGGAATGTCCCCTGATGTTTTATCACGCCCTTAGTGCCATGCCGGAATTGGCGCCCCAGGGCGAAGATCATATTCTGTATTCTTCAGGTGTTCTGAAAGAGGTGTCGTACGAGAGTGGGCGCGTTATTTTTAATACTGTTGACAAAGGCACAGAGTATTTGCGGCTTTCTTTTAAGCCTTCAACGATTACGATTGCGGATAAACAAATGTATCCGGCAAAATCGAAGGCGCCAGTTGTTACAATTGAGCCGTTGCAGGATGGAGATTATTATGTGGTTATTAACAGGAATGAGAATGGTAAGGTTGTAGTTTCAAAATGATTATTTGCGAAGCACCACACTATTTCAACCTCTCTAAAACGCCTCTTCTCTTTACAATATTTTTATAATCCCATTGAATATCTCTTGCCTTCTTCAGCCAACGTTTTAAATCCTTTTTATTGATTTCATCTGCTGAAGTATAACGCGCTTCGGCTGCTTTGAACGTTCCTTCCACTTGTAAGCCCTGTTCATCGAATGATTGTCCACTCCAGAAAAGCAGGCGGATGCAATTTTTTAGTTTGCTATAGCCAACAACAGGGTTGCCATCGAGAAACCAAACCGGATGCCTGTGCCATATTTTATTTTCTGCTTCCGGCAGGTGGGCGTCAATTTCCTGCGCAAGAGTGTTACAGATCTTTTTTTCGGCGCCGGTTTGGCTATTGTTGTAAGCCTTAACTTCTTTATGCATGAAACGGGGCTTTCTGAAAGTTAGCAAGAATCATAATGTAAATCGCAACAAGGTATGTTGGCTGGCCGTATGGAGGTCGCGCCATACGCGGTTTAGTTCACTTCCTGGATGCGCCGCAACCAGGCCTGCGTAGGGATATAGTTCCTGGGTTATTTTTAATGATGCATCAGCAAGTTCACGACTGCGTGCGCCGATTTGTTGAATTAGATTTTTAGTTATAGATGAATGTGTCGTTAGCTCTTTCCACGCATCGTCGACTGATTGATAAAAGACGTTCCGTGTTTTTTCGAAGCTTGTTTTGGATTGCTGTAACAAATTTTCGAGCTTGATTGCCAATCCGAAATTGTCCGGATCAAAAATGTATTTTTCTATCTTGTTATTTTTGATGATCGTTTCTTCAAACAATTCAATAAAATGCATGGCCATCCCTGAATAGTTTACGGCAAGCGTACATTCTGCGAATGCATCGAAAGGAAATTTATAAATAAGATGGGGGAGGGTAGTGTTGGCGGGATCTATCTTAAACGTACGGTATTCAGGTACGCGAAGCTGACCGTTGTTAACAGGAATTTTAAAAGTATCACTCGAAGTCGCGATCATACCCATGCTGTTCCAATTGTACTCAATTTCAACTTCGTCGGGTTTAAACCAAAATGATTGAACCTGTGATTCACCCTTTGTTTCAACTACACAATTTGCAGTAAAGGTAGTGGCGTGAGCAGCGCCGGTCGCGTAATCCCACTTACCACTGACCTCATATTCATTGCCAACAATTTTGGCGACACCTGAAGCACGACCACTTCCTGCGAGACAGGTTTTACTATTGATAAAAATTTCATCACGCCCTTGCGGTGAAAGAAAGCCAATAAACCAGTTTGCGCCGCTGCATAGCGTGATTATCCACCCGAAACTTCCGTCGATCCAGGCGAACGCTTCTTCGAGTTCAAGCGCCCTGGTTAATGATAGTTCAAGTCCGCCGTAGGTTTTTGGTACGAATAAGTTGAACCACCTGTTTTGATAGATGATGTGTAATTGCTGATCCGTCAGCCTGCGTTGCTTCTCTGCCTGGTTTGCCTGCTGACGGATTGCTTCGACAGTTATTTCGTCAATTAAGTGAAGCGGATGTTGCATTTTGTCGGATTATCTTTTTCCATTCGATGAAGCCAAGCACGGCAATTATAAAAAGAAACACAGTGAGCAGGGCCGATAACGGCAGATGTTTGTGAAACAGCAGTGGCACGGCGAACGCATTTGATATGTTCAGCAATATCCAGTTTTCGATTTTTCTCCGGGCCAGCAGCCACATTCCAGACCAGGCTGTGGCGGTTACCCAGGCGTCCCAGAGCGGTACTGTTGAGGCGGGAAGATTGAATGATTTTGCAAAAAGAGGGATGAGAAGCCATATGAGGAGTGTTCCTCCCAATACGATACCTGTGGCGATAAGTTTTTCTTTTTTGTTCGTGTGGGTAACGGGTACTGGTGGTTCGCCTTTTTTGCGCGTCCAGTATGCCCATCCGTAGATGCTCATTACGAGGTAATAGAGATTGAGGCCGGATTCGGCGTAAAGTCCGGCTTCAACAAAAAGAAAAATGAATAGTAGTGAGGAAATAATTCCCGCGGGGTACAGCAGGATTTTATTGGCTTTTGCCAGCAATACTTCAGCTACCGCGAAAGCCACGGCCAGCCATTGCAACCACTCCGTTGCTTTCAATTCAACAATAAATTCACGCCATAGTTCCTGCATTGGTGGTCAAAGATAGATCACCTCACCAAAACTAAATTCCCTTTCCTCACCATCACATTCCCATTATAATCTATCATCTTCGTAACTACAACATAGTTGCCTGCGTCCTGCTTGTTACCATTAACCGTTCCATCCCAACCCTTATTCCAATCTTTAGTAAAAAACACCTGCTGACCGTAGCGGTTATATATTGCCATATAATCAAACGACTTAAAGCCAACAGGGAAAACTTTCAATACATCATTCTTCCCATCAGCATTCGGGGTAAACGCATTTGGAATATAAATTTCGGCTCCCACATATCTCTTGATAAAAATATCAGTCGTTTTTTCGCAGCCCTTATCGGTAACAGAATACAACGTGTACGTAATATCCCTGTCTAACGTAGCAATTGGCTTCTCACTATTCGGATCGCTCAACCCAACCGAAGGTGTCCAAGTATAGTTCACATTTTTACCACCCTTTGCATCCAGGTATACCGGTTGGTTCTTTGCCACAACCGTATCCCTGCCCGCTTCTGAATCGTTATCATAAATAACAAACGCCCTGTTGATAGTATCCTTACAACCTTTATCAGTAGTCGACATCAGTGTAAACGACTCATCGCCCTCCACCATAAATCTTTTCCTGATCACGGTCACACCAGTCTGCCAACCATCACCAAAATTCCAATACCAGTTACGCACATTACCCGACAAATCACTCACGGTATAAACAATTTCTTTAAACACACATGAGTCATTAATAGAAAGGTCGACATATGGCTTCGGATGCACCACAATGCTCTTTTCCTGCGCATCACTTTTACAGCCAAAGTTTGAATTAGCCACCAGCTTCACGTTATGCACACCGGCCTCAAAAATTTCTGCCGGATGCTGCCTGGTCGTATACCGATGTCCATCGAATGTCCAGTACCAGCTGTCAACATATTCATCATCCACCGCTGACGGAATCGCCGAGTGATCAGTCAGTTTGATTGTTTCGTTCTCGCAAAGCACATTTTTAAAATCAAACGCAGCCACTGGCTTATGCCGAACGGGAAGCACTTTTTTAAGCGTGTCGGACACACATCCATTGACAGTTGCTACCACTAAATCCGCAGGTATGGATCCACCGTGGCTTGCAATAAGCAGGGGCAGGTTCTGACTCGAATAAACTACACCATCTACACTCCATTTCCAGTCGGCAATCGCTCCAAAGCCATTAGGAACATATGAGCGATCGGTCAAAGTAAAACTTGTGTTCTGTTCACAGATCACAGGCGGCGAATCAAACTGTGCAACAGGCTTCGGCATTACCGAAACAGTCGTCATCGCTTCGCTTCCACACGCAGGCTGGTTAAGCGCCGTGAGTTTAATGTAATACATCCCGAAGTCTTTATAAGAATGTTTCACAACACTGTTTCCCGACGAATCAATTTGTCCATCACCGAAATCCCAGTAAAATTTCGGATTACTCAGGTTGCCGGAGGTATTTATAAATGAAAATTCATTTCCATCCTGACATTGCACCGCATCGGGCAAATTAAACTGTGCTGAGGGCGTCGGCCGCACAACCGCAGTCTGTTTCGCCCTGAAACTTTCACACCCGAATAATTTTTTTTGCGACACATAATATTCAATCGTATCAACTGTCCATGTTGAGGGAACCGGTGGCGAACTCAACGGCAATCCACCGGTCTCGTCCGTGTACCATAACAGGTCGTGACCTCTTAGTGGAGTGGCCGTCATCGGTTCGGGCGACTGCAACTGGCAGAAGAAATTTGAATCCGTTACCGGCGGCTCCGGCACGGGTAAGGGCTTTACTGTGGCAGACGCCGTGTCGCGGCAACCAAAACCTGGATAGGGAATCATGTCAACAAAAAATGATCCTGTATTTGCAGGTGGCGGCGTGAAAGTGATAGACTGCCCTGTGCCAACAATCTGCGAGTAATCCTGGTTGTACCACGTATAGTCTTTAAACCCGTAAGGCGCGTTAAGAATCAAAGAATTTGTTTCAACACAATAAGGTGCGGTTGCCAGGATATTTGAGCAACCTGTGCCCACGTCAAGATATGCATAACCGAAGTGCCCGGTTTGTACGCAATCAGCGGTTTTAAATTCGAGTCGTACATCTCTTCCATTCAATCCAAAAAACTGCAACGATACCGGCGACCAATCTTTGTAAAGAACGTTAGATCGCACTTTAGAAGGAGTAAATCCGGGAAGGCTTGCCGTCGACACATAGTTATACGATGCGCAGTTGATTACATCACCAGTTTGAACGTCGTAAGCTGTTACAAAAAATCGCGGCTGATCGTACGGATCATGTGACGGATCCTCGAACACAACTGCATAAAAATAGGTGAACGTCAACGTGTCGACATTAAGCGGAATTGTAAATGTATAGGAGATACCCTCAGCTTCAGCGCCTACCATTTCGTTGCCCAGCTTTACAGAATAATTACCGCCGTATGGACATAAAGTTGGAAAGCCGCCGTAAGGATCTTTCTGAATCGGGCTGTTTTCTGAAATTATTTCATGCCTGCCTGGTATTGGCGTTGTATCCGAGAGGGTGATGAAATTATCAATACCATTAGAGGAGGTATAACCGATTTTACATTGCCAGTGGTCGAGGGTGCCTTCCTCAAAATCAATGTTTGGAGGGCATTGGGCAATCGAAAAAATGGCTATAGAACAGGCTAAAAAGCACAGTATTAGACACTTCATCAGGGATAAGGCGCTTAGGGTCAGGGATTAAATGGCTGACAAAATACAATCCGGGAGCCTAAAATGCAATAGGTTGAAAATTAAAATATCGTGAGGGTTGTAGTGCGTTAATAATTACACTAATTTTTCATTTATTGCTTTGCTGACTGCCTCGGTTTGCGAGTGAACGTGCAACTTTTCGTAGATATTTTTGATGTGTGTTCTTACTGTTTCTACGCTGATCATTAATTCAGCTGCGATCATTTTGAAACTGTTCCCGCGGGAAAGTGATTGTAGGATTTCCTTTTCTCTTTTCGACAAATCGTAATCGTTTTTTGAATCATGGTTATCCTGTATCGATGTAATGATCATCCGGGCTATAGATGGACTCATTGGCGCCCCACCTTCCAACACTTCCTTTATCGACACAGTAAGCTTTTCAGGTATATTTTTTTTCAACAAATATCCATTCGCTCCTGCTTTCAACGCTTCAAACACATGTGCGTTGTCGTCGAAGATGGTAAGCATGATAATCTGAACTTTCTTATCAAACGTTCTTATCTGCTTCACTGCTTCAATGCCATTGCGTTCAGGCATGTCTATATCCATCAGGATCACTTCGGGTTGAAAGGAAATCACGTGTTTCTCTGCTTCGCGACAGTCACTGAACGCATTCAGTAAGGCGAATTCACCGCTCCTGGATAACAAACTGCTCAGGCTGTCCCTCAGCCTGTCGTTATCTTCGAAAATCAGTATGGTGGGTTTCACATCACAACTTAAAACTATTTTTTCAGGAGCGCTATACCCTGATCGGGGTATGACATCTGGAACTGCACCATGGTACCATTTCCGACAGTGGATTCAATACTAATCTCACCCTGCATTTCAGTGGCCCTCCCGCGCATGTTTCGTAACCCGTTGCCGCCATTACTGCTGCTTGGATGGAACCCTGTTCCGTTGTCCGACACGGTTAGTCGTATCTTACGTTTATCATGTTGCAGGGTAACGGTTATACCTGTGCACTGGCTGTACTTCGCGGCATTGTTAATCGCTTCTTTAAAAATCAGGTAGAGATTTTTTCTTTTTCGTGGATCAAGTTGAATCGTGGAAAATTCTCCATCAAGCTCGAAAGTGTAGTTTATATTCAGTGGCTCCAACAACTCGGCGGCAAATTCCTTCATGCGGTATATTACTTTCTCAAGAGAATCGTTGGCTGGGTGTATGGCCCACACAATGTCGCCCATGCTATCCATAATGGCGGAAGAATGTTCGCTGATCCGTTGCAGATTTTGATACAGGTACACATTGTCATTGGCTTCGTGCGTCATCATTTTGCTCAGGATATTCATGCTGGTAAGTGTTGAACCGATATCGTCATGAAGATCGCTTGCTATCTGGTTGCGCATCTTCTCTAATTCTATTATTCTTTTTGATTTTTGAACAACACGATACCGGTTTATAGCCAGGCCGCCAATCACCAGCAGTAAAAGTGTTCCTATTGCAATTGCAAGTTGAATTGTTTTTTGCCTTTGAAGCGCCAGGAGGTTTAACTCATTGTCTTTTTTCAGCAGCGTTATTTCCTGCTCCTTTTTCGCTGATTCATATCGTTCTTTTAATTCGGTTGTCTGGGCAAGATTAGAAGCGATAGTCAGGCTGTCTTTCAGTTCACTGCTTTTCTCCAGGTAGTTATATGCGTTGTTCAGATCGCCTTTTGCACGATAAAGGTTTGCAAGTTCCTGTAACGCTTCCTGGTGGTAGTTGGTGAGTGCCAGGCTATCGGTAAGCCGGTAAGCGTCCAGCAGGTATTTTTCAGCTTTGTCGAACGATTTCAGCTGAATCAACGCACGGCCAATATTGATAGATTCATAAGCTATGTCGACTATGTTGCCTATTTTTTTGAAGATTGAATAAGCAATCATGTATTGTTCCAGCCGGCGATCGTGGTTATTAAGACCTTTCCATGTTTCTCCAAGGTGCTCATGTATCATCCCAACCTGGTATTCCGAATTTGGAATTTGAGAGCTGATAGCCAGGCAATTTTCCAGTATGCTGCGCGCGCTGTCGAACTTCGATTGGTTGTTATATACAATTGCGAGGCTTAGCGCGGTATGCACATAGCGGTTGTCATCGTTCAACCTGCTGAATCCATTCATTGCTTCACGCAGGTAAGCAATTGCTTTTTGGGTATCCCCGGTTTCGCGGTAAATGATACCAAGGTTGCGTTTGATATCGGTTAACAGGCCTTCATCTTTAATTCTGTTTGCAGCGGCTTCTGCTTCAAGCAGCGTCTCAATACCGGAAGAGAAGTGGCTTTGCCGTGTGTATGCCTGTGAAAGGTTAATTCCTACGCGCGCCAGGTCGCGGTCGGAGCGCATATTGACGAATGTTTGTTTCGCCAGTTGCAGGTAGAAGATCGATGAATCGTACCTGCCCCTGTGGAGGTACATCCATCCGAGGGAATTGTAGGAATTGGCCACGCCTTCATCAAAGGTGTCACGAAGTGAGGAGGCGAGCGCTTCCTGCGCAAGTAGTTGAGAAGAATCTGCATTCTGCGCTGCCATCTCGAAGGCCAGTCGCGCCTTTGCAAGAATGAGGGATCGGGAAGTGTCGGGCTGTGAGTTTACATGTGCAGCAATAAGCAGGAGCAGTACCAGGCATCCGGGGAGAAGGATCTTAAGCATGCAACAACTTTAAACTGAAATTACGTATCTTTAAAACCCTACAGTCTCATATCCTTATCCGTCCTGTAAAATTGACCTTTACTGTTCTCCACCCCCTTGAAATACGCTGATTAGTAAGTTCAAAACGTTCCGGAATTTTAAAAAATTTGTAACCAATGAATTGGGCAGCAACGTGTTTGCTGGTGTGCGTTCTATATAAATCTGTACCGGCTCAGTCGCCGCATCTTGTTCTGCCCGTCGGACATACCAGTTCGGTGAGTATTGCCGCATACAGTCCCGACAGCAAATACGTAGTAACCGCTTCGTGGGATAATACTGCCAAGATATGGTCGGCACCAGAGGGCAGGCTGCTGTACGACCTTAAGGAACATCACGCGTCACTTACTTCGGCCGCGTATAGCCATAACGGAAGATATATAGTCACTACTTCGAAAGACAGTACCGCAATCATCTGGAGTTCGTCCGAAGGTGTTTTCCTTCACCGCCTGCATGGCCATTCCGATTGGGTGACAGGAGCAACGTTCAGCGCCGATGATAAACAACTGATCACTTATTCGTGGGATCGCAGGATAAAATGCTGGGATGTGACGTCAGGCAAATTGCTATACACGTTACCCATCCATCGCCAGGCTGTAAATGCTGTAAATTTTTCACCAGACGGAAAATATTATGTAACCGCGTCGAAGGACAGCACCGCAAAAATTGTTCAATCCGCTACGCGAAAGGTGCTGTTTGTTTTAAAAGGTCATAAGGATTGGGTGAACGCCGCCGCTTTCAGCAACGACGGAAAGTACGTGGCAACAGCATCAAAGGACGGCACCGGTAAATTATGGAACGCCGCCACAGGAAAATCAGTTTATACACTTAAGGGACACACCTCGTCCGTAAATGAAGTGGTATTCGATCCAACATCAACATTTTTATTGAGCACATCAAATGATGGCACATGCAAAGCCTGGTCCGTTAAAAACGGCACGCAACTGTATGAATTGAAGGGTCACGTGGCGCAGGTGACCGGGGCTGCCTTCAGCGATAACGGACAATTTATCGTTACGGCGTCGGGAGATAATTCCGCGCGGGTGTGGAACGCAAAAACCGGTCAGCCCGAATGGACACTCGATGGACATACAGCGGCACTTACATCCGCTGTGTTCAGCAACGACGGCCGTTATATCGTTACCGCTTCGATGGATAATTCCGCCGCAATCTGGTCGGTGGTGAACAAGAAACAAATCTCGACCCTGTCGGGCCACACAAGTGTTGTGACTTCCGCGAGCTATAGCAGCGATGGAAAAAAATTCGTGACCGCATCATGGGATAATACCGCGAAAATCTGGAATGCCGCTGATGGAAAATTATTGAGCAATCTGAAAGGGCACACCGATTGGATAAACACCGCTTCTTTCAGTCGCGATGGAAATTTTGTGGTCACCGCATCTTCGGACAATACTGCAATTATCTGGTCGGCAACCGACGGGCACATGATTCACAGGTTAACGGGTCATACCGATTGGGTGGCTTCGGCTATTTTCAGCGACGATGGACAATATGTGGTAACAACGTCGTGGGACAATACTTCGAAAATTTTCCTCACTGCGACCGGCGACGAAATAACGGAGTTGAAGGGACATGAAAATTATCTAAAGTGGATCAATTTTAGTCACGACGGCAAGTATATTGTTACAGCATCCGCTGATAACACCGCGCGAATATGGACGATGCCAGGTGGCGAACTGGTACATGTGTTAAAAGGGCATACCGACAAGGTAAGAACCGCTGAGTTTACCCGCGATGATAAATACATCATTACGGCCGCATGGGATTCCACAGCGAAATTGTGGGACGCCGCAACCGGTAAACTGAAAATAGATTTTAAGGGGCACAAAGGGCCATTAAATTCAGCAATACTCAGTCCCGACGGTAAATATGTAACGACCATCTCGATGGACAATACCGCCCGCATATGGTTGTTGGAAAGCGGGAAAATGCAGTATGAGTTGAGGGCGCATTCGGGTTCTGTCAATTCGGGTCATTACTCCAAAGATGGACAAAGAATTGTGCTCGGTTCGCTCGACAATACGGCAAGCATATGGAATGCCGATAATGGAAAACTGCTACACGTGCTCAGGGGGCATAGTGATGCTATTAAGTCGGCCGCGTTCAGTCCCGACCGAAAATTTATCATAACAACATCCGAGGACAACACGATAAAAAAATGGAACGCGGAGAGCGGTGAATTTCTTTACACATTTTTCGCTGTTGACAGTATTGATTATCTCGCGATAGATAAGGATGGCCATTACGATGGCACTGAGAATGCACGTAAACTATTGTACTATGTTTGCGGAAACGAAATTGTGAGTCTGGAGCAATTCAAGGATTTGAGCTGGGAACCCGGGCTGGTAGCTAAATTATCGGGCATAAATAATGAACCGGTAACGGCGAAGAAGATATCCGAGATCAGTATCTGCAACTATACGCCATTGGTAGAAGAAGAAGAAATGTTAGCGGGCAACCATAATTTTTCAATTACTCCCCGCGAAGGCGGCCTCGGCGAAATTCAATTGTTTGTAAACGGTAAGCTTGTCGAAACTTTCTCTCCGCAAACACTACCTAAAAACAACAACGGCTACCTGTTGCAGGTGAAAAGAAGCCAGGTAGAAGATTTTTTACTGTCGGGCGCGGACAATGTAATTACCGTAAAGGCAACAACGAATGGCGGACAGATGGTGTCGAGAGGAGTGAACCAGGTTGCGGCAGGATCGAAGAAGCCCGCGGTTTTACCCGACATGTACATCGTTGGCATTGGTATCAGCCAGTACAAAGGCGAGAAACTGAAATTGAGGTACGCTTCAAAAGATGCGGTTGATTTTACTTCGGCGATTACATCTTCGGCGAAAAAATTACTCAATGGTGATGGAAAGCAACATGTGTTCAGCTATTCTTTAAACACAGAAACGGGAAGCAACAGGTGGCCCGCGAAACAATCTATCCAAAATTTGATAGACAGTATTTCACTAAGGGCCACGTCCGACGATATCGTGCTTATATTTTTTGCGGGTCATGGCATACTTCAATTGGGTCAGAAGAATTTTTATCTCCTCACGGCCGAAGCCTCAAATCCCGACCTGAGTGGCGTAGAAAAAGATGTGTGCATTAGTACAGAAGAATTGAAAGAGTGGTTGCGGAAAATTAAGGCGAACAAGCAGTTACTGATACTGGATGCCTGTAATAGCGGGCAGGTGGTTCAGCAGCTCCAGGAACTGATTGATAAAAGAGACATACCCGCCGATCAGCAGCGCGCGCTCGAAAGCCTGAAAGACAAGACGGGAACATTCATCCTTTCTGCGTCGGCCTCGGGGCAATCGGCATATGAAACGAGTATTTACGGGCAGGGTTTGCTTACGTACAGCCTTCTCTCCGGAATTAAATTTGGAAATGGATTAAAAGATAATAAATTCATTGATGTAACACGGTGGTTTAACTACGCCTGTGACAATGTGAAAATGATGGCCCGCGAAATAGGGGGAAGGCAGGATCCGCAGATCATCGGTAATGCCAGTTTTGAGATTGGGCTGGTAGATAAAGAGGTGCTCGACAGCATTCATCTCGCATCGAAGAAAAAAGTTTTCAGAAGATCAAAATTTATTGAAGACGAAGAATTGTTGAACGACGACCTGGATCTTTCGTACCTGGTGGATAGGGAATTAAACAATTTATCGGCCGCGGGTAAGGAAAGTCCACTTGTTTTTGCTGCCGACAACCAGATGTCGGACGCATACTCTGTAAGGGGAAAATATGATATCGAGGGAAACAAAGTAAATGTGAAGGTGTCGTTGTTCAAAGGACAGAAGGAACGGATTCGCCAGTTTGATTTGTCGACAGACGTAAACAGGAAAGATGAGTTGGCAAAGAAAATAGCAGACAATATCAAACTGATTTTATACCAGACTGAAAAAAACGGCTTATGAGATTTTTCTCCATTGCTGGCTGCGTTTTTGTTGTAGTCACCATGGTTCTAACTGCATGTACGGCTTCAAAGGTCGGCTCTGCCACCAGGGAAGAGGGCCTCGCGATGAAGATCAGCGAGCAGCACGATTTGATAGACATTGAAAAAGTGCCCCGGCAGGAAGCGCTGACCATGTCGGAGCGCCTGCTGGTAAAGCGCGGCGAATCGCGGGGGCCATTGGCCCCGCTGGCAGGGAACCTCGTTTCGCTTGCTTCGAGTGCGGTTAAGCAGATGATAGCAAACGATCAGAAAAAATACCTTGCATCGTATTCATTTGGTTTGAATGGTCTCTATTTTTACGACCAGCTCGCTTCTGATAGTCACTTCGATCCGGTGGGCATGCAGTTCAATGGCTTCCGGATCATTCGCACGTTTCAGTCTAAATCGGGTTCCACAGATACTGCGCTGATAGCCGATTTTATGATCGATACGTCGAGCATTTCGGAAATCATCAACAATTCCATGTTCAGGCTCCGCCTTAAGTCGTTCGACCTGCGCTATGCAAAAGCGAAGGTGCCGGCTGTGAATAAAGAGAAGATATTGAACATGGATATCCAGGTCAGCTTTATGACGTCGTATGTTACTGACGATGGACAGTTGCATGATAGTGTAACACTGGGAAAATTCTTTCTCGCGTTACGTAAAGCACCTCTCGATACGGCGGCATCCAATTATACATCTTACTATGAATCTTTAAAAGATACTCTTCTCACCGGCAAATCGTTTATCGTTCCGCGATCTTTCGGATATCATCGCAATGCCCTGGGCGACATGATACGCAGTTATAGCCAGGGTGCGTATTCAATACAGGTGAAAGTGGTGGAAACATCGAAGAATAATTTCGTTACGAAGCTGGTGTTCGATAATGCGAATTCGATAATTGATGCCGGGGGAAATCAACTTAAAAAAATTGGTAGTAAGCTTTAACAGATGGCGATTCTAAGAAAAATATTACTTGCGCTGTTATCGGGATTTATTATTCTTCTTGTAAACTGGAAGTACCAGAATTTTGATTACACACTTGGTTTGGAAGATGCGTTCTTTAAAAAGATCTTCCTGATCAAGGACAAAGTCTATTCTCCACAGCCAAAAAATAAACCCCATCTTGTTTATATCAATACCGGAAAGGATTTGGCGCTCGTGGAAGATTCAATTGAGTACGGAAATATTGCCGTATCGGACAGAACGAAAATCTGCGAGTTCCTGAAATTTATAAATAATGTAAATGGCAAGCCACTTTATACAGTATTAGACATTCAATTTTATTATCCGTACACCATTGACCTGAAAGTAGACAGCGTGATGCAGACCGAGCTCGACAGGAACAGCAACATCATAATACCAATATTGAAAAACGGCAATGGCGATTACGTAAAACCGTTGTACAATACCAATTACGGATATTCCGATTACAGAACTTTTGGAACCGCTGTAAACAAGTTCAGGATCATGAACCGGCAGCAGGTGAAATCGATCCCAATTATCCTTCATGAAAAAATAAATGGCGCGAAGTATGAAGACAATATGCTGTTCCCTACCTGTAATGATAGTCTTTGCTTATCCGCCATCTGGCCCAGTTATTTTATAAAAGACGGCGATTTGCCGAAGTCTACCGCTGCAGATGATGTCGAAGCAATCGCTACGAGAAAAGTGAGGACCAACCGGAACGGTATTCCGACAGAATACTATAATCTTGGAGAGCTGTTATTCGATATGGAAGCGAGTCCGGAACATTATGTTTCGGCTTTTATGAATAAGATACTGTTTGTTGGAAATTTTGATGAAGACGTGCATGTAACCCCAATTGGAAAAGTTACAGGCCCTGTAATTCTTTCTGACATATACCTGTCGTTGCTTAACGGGCAGCATATGGTGAACATATGGATGATCGTAATTGTGTTGCTGGTATTTTCTGCCTTGAGTTATGTGGCGTGGTTTCATAAGATGCCGGAGATAAGGTGGAATTTCAAGTTTTTGTTCTCATCGTACCTCACAAAATTCATGAAGGGGTACATTTCTTATTTCGGGGCAATGTTTGGGCTGTCGTTGCTCGTGCTGATTTTATTCAATGTGCAGGTGGCACTGTTCCTGCCATCGTTGATTTTTACCGGGATTGAGTATGTAAAGGAGAAAAAGTACAAGGATTTTACAAAATGAAATGTGAATGAGAAGAATTTTATTTCATTTGATATTTGTGCTGGCGTGCTGCAAGGCTGTGGCGCAGGATGGAACGCCGCAGCAGCGCATATCGCGTTATACTCTCCAAATACAGACGCATCCTGATAGCCTGATGAATTATGCGTACCGCAGCAAAGCCTATAACGACAACAAGGAATATCAGCTCGCACTGAATGATTGCAATAAGGTTTTACAATCTGATCCAAACAATAAAGAAGCACTTAAAAACAGGGGATATGCCTGCTACTACCTGAAAAGATATGATTCTTCAACAACCGACTTTACAAAGTTTTTACAGCTCGATCAATCGGACCCGCTGGTATGGAACTGGCGCGGGAACAACTATTACTACCTGAACAAACTCGATGCTGCTATCAGCGACTACAGCCAGGCGTTAAAGCTGGATCCGAACTATGCGCTTGCCTGGTTTAATCGCGGAGATGCATATTACTGGCAGGAGAAATATGATCTTGCAATCGGCGACTTGTCGGAAGCGATTCGTCTTGATCCGAAATACATGCGTGCATGGTATGTGAGAGGAATGTGCTATTACTATCAAAATAATCTCCAACCTGCCATTGCGGACTTTGACAGGGCACTTGAATTGAATCCTGTCAACGATGATATATTCAATTCGCGCGGGCTCACATATGCTTTTCTGAAAGATGAGGAAAGGGCGCTTGCTGATTTTACCTCTGCGTTGCTGAACAATCCAAAAAACTCGTATGCGCTGATTAACAGGGGCAATCTCTATAAGCGTATGGATAAATTCGAGCTCGCAGTTGCTGACTATACACAGGCGTTGCTTTACGATCAGAAGAACACCGATGCGTTGTATGGACTTGGCAACATCTGGTATTCGCGCGGAAACTGGGATGAAGCGATCAGGTATTTATCGGAATTGTTGCAACTGGATCCGAAAGCCGCAGATGCGTTGAGTGTTCGCGGTGATGCGTATGTGAAAAAGGGCCAGTACGCGGAAGCGCTGAAGGATTACGAGAATCATCTTAAAATAAATCCTGCGAACGCTGAAGTAATTTCTTCGAGGGCGCTTTGCATGCAGAAACTCGGCAGGGCCGGCGACGCAGAAAAAGTATTTAATGATGCGGTTGCACGCCAGCCGAACGCTATTTATCCACTTATAGCGCGTGGTGATTTTTATACTTCACTGGGTAAATACGACCTGGCGGTTAAGGATTATACAGACGCGCTTAATATCAGTCCAAAAGATTTCACAGCGAGAAACAACCGTGCGAATGTGTTTTTTTACCAGGGTAAGCTGGATGTTGCTATCAGCGATTATTCTGTGGCGCTTTCACTCGATCCGGGAAATTTCACTACGCTATTTAACCGTGGCAACGCATATAAGCTGCAGGGCAACTGGCAGGCAGCTTTGAATGACTATTCAAAAGTTATTTCACTGAAGCGCGACCTGCCCGGGGTTTGGAGAGAAAGAGGGAACGCTTACTTTGCAACGGAAAAATTCGATTCTGCGCGCAACGACTACAGCGAGGCGCTGAAGCTCGATACCAGGGATACAGTTAGCCTGGTAAACAGGGGGCTTACATGGCACAAGCAGAGAAGGTATGACAGGGCCGTTGCTGATTTCAATGAGGCAATGAAGCTGAACCCGAAGTATAAAGCGGCGCGCAATAATCGTGGCGCGGCATATTTCGCCGCAGGCAGGTATGATCTCGCTTTAAACGATTACAACGAAATATTAAAAGAGGACCCGAAGTACACCGATGCACTCGACAACCGTGGAAACGTTTACGCACGTCAACGAAAAGAGGATCTGGCGCTCAAAGATTACAACGAAGTATTAAAAATAAATCCTTCGCACATCAATGCGCTTACTAACCGAGGCAACCTCTATGTAGACCAGGAAAAGTATGAGCTCGCTTTTAACGACTATAATAAAGTTTTGCAACTCAGTCCGGGCAACAAAGTTGCGCTGTTCAATTTAGGTAACGCGTATCAAAAAAACGGCGTTGCTGATTCTGCGATGTATTATGCTAACGAAATAATCCGCACGGATCCGCAATTTACTGCAGGGTGGAACCTGAGAGCCAGGGCACATTCGCTGAATGGAAATATGGATGAAGCGTTCAAAGACAACCAGAAAACGCTCGAGCTCGATCCGCTGATGCGCGAAGCGTGGGGCACAAGAGGAATGTTATATGCTGGTATGGGGCAAAATGATTCAGCCATATTCGCGTACAGCAGGGCATTAAGAATTGATTCGATGTATGCTGAAGCGCTTAACAACCGTGGATTGGTATATTATAATGAAGGGCAGTATGACCGCGCTATAAAAGACTATGTAAAAGTACTGCAGCTTGATCCGGGCAATAGTCGTGTTACTACTAATTTGATCCTTGTTTATCTCGCTGCCGACCAGATGGACAAAGCGAACGAGCTGTACGCGGTTTATAAGCAGAAAAAGATGACAGGTTACATGGAGGCGTATAAAGCGTTTCACTTCCTGTCGAAATATATCGCTGCATGTACCCAGTTTATCAGGGTGAAGGACTACAAGAATGCATTGCCGCTGCTGCAAACCTCACTCGATGAATATAAAGAGAACACACAGGACCTTGATCAGAACCTGAACCGTATGCTGGCGTATGAATATTCGCACGTAATGTACCGCACGGGTTGGGTGCTCGAGCAAAATTCAGAAATTGAAAAAGCGCTCGATTACTACAAGAAAGCGCAGATTATTAATCCGAGGCTGGGTGACATGACTGCACGCATTGACAGGCTAACTGCAAAAATCAAGGAGCAAAGTTCGCGCGACCAGACGCCGCCGGCAATTCAATTACTGACCCCCGCGATTATTTCAGGAAACACCATACAAAAGGAAACAGGTAAAATATTTGTGAGCGGGATTGTAAAAGATGCCGGTGGAGTAAGCTGGGTAAAGGTGAACGGCGCTGATGTTACTTCATTAAAGGAAGACGGTTATTTTTCGGCAAGTATCCAGGGCGACCCACCAAACATTACAGTGCAGACTGCCAACAAAAGAGGACTGGTAACGTCTGCTGTTTTTCAGTGGCAGGCGCAAAACAACAATTCGCTCAATGACCTTGCCATTCAGCCCATACCCGTTGACCAGAGCCCTGTATTTCATGCAGTGCTGATTGCGAATGCCAACTATGGCGGCAAGTGGAGCAAACTGCCCACGACTATTGCTGAAGCACAGCTCTACAAAAAGCTGCTTGTAAACTCATACGGTTTCAATCCTGCCAATATTCTTGAGTTGTACGATAAAGGTTATGTGGAACTGCTGTCGGGCCTGAGTGCCAAGCTTGAGTCACTGGGCGAAAACGACAACCTTGTAATTATGTATGCCGGTCATGGTACATACAGGAAAGCCGGAACGGAATTGATCGGTTATTGGGTGCCATTGAACTCAAACGCTCCTGAAATTGATTATATATCCAACAAAAAACTTGATGAAATCATTTCCGGTTGCCGGGCAAAACATATCCTGATGATTTCCGATGCGTGTTATAGTGCGGCAATGCGTGGAGGCGATGACGCGGAACAGGATGCGGTGCCACAGAAATATGAATATAAATTTAAAAGCCGGCAGATGCTGACGAGCGGTGGTCTTGAAAAAGTGCCGGGTGAAAGTGTTTTCATAAAAATGGTGATGAAGGCGCTCGAGGAAAACGACGAAAAATATTTATCGGCCAAGGTGCTGTATAATTTAATATTCAGCGGCGTTCGCAACCAAACGAGCAAAGAGCCTGAGTTGAATCTCTTTGGCAAGGATGGAAACGAAGGCGGCCAGTTTTATTTTATCAGGAAGAAATAACGAACATGTATAAAATTATCGGACTTGCGGTGTGGCTCCTGGCTGTAATGTGCGTGGCTCACGGTCAGTACACCGTTACGAAAGTCGTCGGGCAGGTGAAGAACAAATCAACCGGCGAGCAGCTGAAGCCGGGCAGTAAATTAAAAGACGACGATATGCTTGAGTTTTCCGCGCCGAAAGATATGGTGCGCGTTATTGTGTCGGGTAAAGGAATTTATGTGATCAGCCCGACACCACGCACGGGCAATTCTCCGAGTGCGATCGTCGAAATGCTCAAGGCGACGCTTAAAGTGAAATCGAGGGAGGGCTATCTTAGTGGCCGTTCTGAAGAAAGTGATTTCATTCCTGAAGTGCTGGAAACAGAAGCTGCAGTGAATACCCGTATTCATGTCGGCGCTCAAAATAAATATCTCTTTGACGTTTCAAAATTTGATGTTTCGACTGGTAACAGGTTCTTTTTACAACTTGACGTTGCAGGTGGAAATTCTGAAATACACGCGCTGACAACAGTTGGCGATACGCTGCTTTTACAGGCTGCAGATTTTGCGCCGAGACAACAGGTTGAAGGTAAAATCACTTATAAAATAGGCTTCTTCAGAAAAGATAAAAACACGAGCGAGTCGCTTGCGGTGTTAAATCCTTACGTAGATACTGAAGGTGAAATGGAGGCGATCATGAATGTGATGGCCGAAGAGGGTAAAGGAATTTCGAAAGATTCACTTCGCACGGCGTCTTACGCTGAAGTTTATGAATCGCTGGGGAAACCGTCGAAAATAACTTTTGATGAAGTGTTTAACCGGTTAGCGGGTAAACAGGGCAAAAAAGCTAAACAATAATGAAGAGAATAATTGTATGCTGCGATGGAACCTGGAACAAGCCCGGCATGATGGACCGCGGGCAACGGGTTGAAACGAATGTCGAGAAGATATATAAAGCTGTTCGTACAAAAGATAGCGGTACACGGCAGGTAAAGTTTTATGGTCCTGGGGTCGGCACTTCGTATGCTATTTCTGAAATTTTGCTCGGCGGTGGCACGGGTATGGGTATAGATAAAAACATCCAGGATGCCTACAAGTTTTTAATGTGGAGCTATGAGCCGGGAGACGAAATTTATATGTTTGGTTTTAGCAGGGGCGCATACACTGTAAGAAGTCTTGCCGGTTTTATTCGCAATTGCGGCATCATGAAGCCCGAATACCTGCGACTCGTTCCGGAGGCTTATCATCTTTACCGCGACCGCACGGAGCTTACGCATCCCGACTGCGACACAATGCGATCTTTTAAACAATGCTACGGTATTGAAGCGGAAACGCCTGTAACATTTATTGGCGTGTGGGACACTGTGGGCGCGCTCGGCATTCCACTGCCTTCGTTTAACTGGTGGAATAAAAAATACCAGTTTCATGATGTGAAATTGAGCAGCCAGATTAAGTATGCGTATCATGCCATCGCTATGGATGAGCGCAGGCGCGTTTTTCAGCCCACATTGTGGGAACTGACCGATGGCGATAGTGCGAACGGGCAAATTTGTGAACAGGTATGGTTTCCCGGTTCGCATGGTAATGTCGGTGGCGGATATGTTGATGCAGGCCTAAGCAATATTGCACTGTCGTGGATGATCGACAGGGCAAAAGAGGCAGGTGTGGAGTTTGATGAGGAGTATGTAAAACAGCAGGCGGGTAACGCCGAAGGAGAATTAAGAGAGTCGCTGAATTTTGTTTACCGTTTGTTTGGGCAGCTTGTTCGAAAGATAAATGACATTGCGGATGGAAGAGAGGAGAGGCAAAAAATTAAGCGTAACGAGCGTATACATTTGAGTTGCATCAAAAGGTACCACCTCATTGAAAAATATTATCCTAAAAATCTTGAATTGGCGGTGAAGAAAGGTGCCGACTTCGACCCGGTAAAAGATACGTGGAAGCCGGAATGGCTCGAATACCTTACAGACTTTTAAAACTATTTCTTCTGATAGATAACGAAATTTCTGTAAAGCATACTCGTTGCATACATCTGGCGTAACACGACTCTGCCTGAATTGAGTAATGGCCCGTTGTTGTCGAATCCGCTATCTTCCACATCAAAAATCTTTTTGCCATCAAGATATCCCGAAATTCTTTTTCCTGATTTCATTAAACGGATTTTTATCCATTTGTTTTGGGGAAGTCTTTCTGTACAACCAACGAACAAACTTTTACCCCATGGATTCTTATTAACATATTGTGTTTCCACATCTGTGCGCATCGCCTCAACTCTACGCATATATTCCCAATGATAGTTTCTGTAGTTTACATTCATGTCCGACATTGAGCCGGTTTTTCTTAATCCCTGGTCGGCGATAATATCTTCGCCGCGAGTTCCGCTTGCACACATGATTAACAGCGCCAATCCTTTTAGTGACTGCAATTGAAATTCATATTCTATACATACATCTCCTTCCGTGGCGTAGGGACACCATAAATATCCCCGGGATTCGGTATGAATGATTTCAGGCGTTGTCCATAATAAACCTTCAGAAGAAGTTTCCAGCGTAAACTTATCGCGGTATAGATCGCCGGTTTGAAATGTCCAGCTTTCAAGGTCGGCAGGTTTATTAAATGCACAGGAATAAACTTTCTTCCATGTATTATCGAGTGGTGCAGCGACGCCTTTGTTTACAGGGCGCACCACCGCTTTTATTTCACTATCCGCCAATTGATTTGTTGCTGGTCGCAGTGATGAATAAGCTTTTTGAATTTCGTTTTCGGACAATTCCTTTTTATTGATTTTTACGTTGGCGATAACCATTAATGGATTGCCAATAAATAATTTGTTGCCCGCGGGTTTGAATGATTTAGCGGAAAAATTATGGCCCACCATTTCACCATTGATATGCATCCGAAGCGAATTTTTTCCCTTGTTCCAGTTAATTACGATGTGATACCACTGGCCCCTGATAAGTTTTAGCGATTCTGCGTATACAAAAGGACTTAACCCATAATCCATCTGACCCCAGAAGCTGCCATCGGTAAAACTACCAATCAGCCTCGGGTATCCATTTCCCCTGTAGTAGATTGAAAACTTGCAGCTATCAACATTGTTAGCGGTAGGTTGATCGGAAATGAGTGGATAAACCAGTGAGCCTTCAACACTGTGTGATTTGTCTATGTCTTCCAGGGGCGACATCCACAGAGAAATCGAACCCTCGTCCGATGCGAGATTGGTTGATTCGATCCATGCGCGGGTTTTCAAACTCTTGGAATGCAGGCCCGTAATATTGTTTATGGTGATGAACCGGTGAGAGCCTTCGATATGAACGGATATTGAATCCTTCAGTGAGAAGAATTGAGTGCCTGGTTGCGCAATTATATTTTCAACTGCAATTGATAGTGAAACTAGAAGTATAAGTCTGAACGGAACCATGACTGAATATCGGTGATTCCGTTGAAGTAATAAAAAAAGCATGGGCCGTAACCCATGCCTTTGTTTGTATAATTCAAATCTACCTTTTAGAATGAATAGCGCAAAGTAGCTCCCCACGTGCGCGGATCGCCTAACACGGATGCGTATTGCCCCGCATTGCCACCTGCTACAAGAAGTTGTTCGTGATATTTCTTATCAAACAAATTGCGCGACCAGATAAAGAAGGAAAATCCGTTGCTCGTTCTGAAGCCAGTTCTTCCATTTACAAGCGTATATCCATCAACATTCAGATAAGCAGAAGGAGAGGGGCTTGATGAAAAGTCAGAACGTGAATACGCATCAAGTCCGATGAAGAACCTGCCCGCATTCCCTAAAAATACAGCTGGTGTTGTGTATTCACCTCCAAGCGTTCCTGCCCAATCAGAGATACCGGGTAACCTTCCGCCGGAGATGTCCTTAAATGCTACCTGCTGCCCATTTACGGTATTACCCGTTTCTTCAAGCGGCAACGGTGCGTTGGTGAATTTTACATATTTCCCTTTCGTATACGCCAATGCGCCAAAGAAAGTAAAATGCTTGTTTGCGCGCAGGTTCGCGTCAATTTCAAACCCATTCACTTTTACTTTCTCTGCATTTGCAAGGTATCCACGATTTACGCCGATTTCGGGCGACTGAACGTTTGTCTGGTAGTCCTCGATATCTGTGTTATGATAGGTGAAATTGAACGTAAAGTCATCGGTCAGCGTTGTCTTGATGCCAATCTCATAATGCTTAACATCTTCCGGTCTTATTACAGCGAGGTCGGTGGCAACTTCGCCGTTGATGGTTGGAAGACCTGTTACATTCACCCCAACAGGTTTATAGCTCGTTGAATAGGAAGCAAACGCATTGATTCTTTTCGTTGGCTTGTATGCGAGAGTGATATTGTATGTGAAATTATTTTCGTCGGCATTTGAAGTATACGACTGATTGGTATACACTAAATTTTTCAATGCTATCAAATCCGGGTCGGTTGTTTCCAATCCTCCATACGTCGTTCTGTTATAGATAACGTCTTTCTTGTCGTAGTTGAAACGAATACCTGGTAATATGTGTAAACCTTCAACAAATTCCCAGTCTAAGTTTGCAAATGCAGCGGCAGTAAACGACTTGATAGAAAATAAAGTCTTGATGCCATAACCTTCGAACAATCCCGGCGTTTTCCAGAGTTCACTTGTTGTGCTCTGAGAAAACCTCCAGGTGTCGGAACCGGATTCTTCAATACCAAAGGGGTTTGAATGCACCTTCTGGTCCATCAGGAATAATCCGACTACTCCGCTCAAACGGGATGAGAAATCACCCGCATAACGTACTTCCTGCGACCAGTTTGTATGCTTTGAGTAGTTAGCTGATTTTGCCAGCGACTGCAACCCTGTGAAGTCGCGGTCGTTCGACGGGTCCCATCTCCAGTAGCGCCATGCGGTTGTTGAAGTGAGGGTACCACGACCAATTTTCGCGTCAAGATTAACGGAGCCACCACCCAGCTCGTTGCCGGAATTCCATGGTGTATCCTGGTCCACCAACCTGTCAAATGCATTTTGACTCGGCAGTGAATAATTTAAATCGGAAATGATGGCGTTGAATTGCCTGTATGCCGCACGTTTTGTTGTAACAACACCAGCTATCACCTGCGCATAACCATCAGGACGCTGGCGTGAATAGTCGCCTGAGAAAGTAAGCGAAACATTATCGGAAATATTGTACAGCGCCTGTGCTTTCAATCCAAGGTTGTTAATGTCGTTTATCCATTTCAATGTGCGCGTGTTGTAAATGGTACCGTCGCGCTGCGTTCCTGAAAATGAAAGTCGTGCCGCAAGATTTTTTCCGAGTGGGCCTGTAATAGAACTCCTGGCCTGGATGTAACCATAGTTGCCATAACTTAGTTCAAATGTTCCGCCTGGTCTGAAACTCGGCTTGCGCGTGGTAATATTAAACGCTCCCGCAGTTGTGTTTTTACCAAACAGTGTTCCCTGCGGTCCGCGAAGTACTTCTATCTGTTCTATGTCTAAGAAATCAAGTGTAGCAGCAGCAGGGCGGGCCATGTACACACCATCAATATATAAACCTACACCGGGATCCACTCCGTCGTTAGTGAGTCCGAACGATGCGCCCAATCCGCGAATATGCAGACCCGTGTTACGCGGATTTGAAGAATAAAATTGCACGGAAGGAATCAGTTCCTTTACGCGATTTACGTTGAATGCGCCCACATTATCTATTTGTGCTCCTCCTACAACGGAAACCGGAATAGGCACATCCTGCAACAGCTCCCTGCGTCTGCGCGATGTGATTACAATCGTATCTGTTTTGAACACCTGCTGCAAACGGATCACAATACCGGTTGCATTGTTTGCTCGTATTACTTTTTGCTCGGGCTCAAAGCCTGCAAATGATACTACGAGTGTCAGCGGAAATTCTGTAACTGCGCTGATCGAAAAATAACCTGTCGAATCTGCCGTGGTTCCGATGTTTGTGTTTTTTACAACAACACTCGCGAAAGGAATCCCCTCGTTATTAGCGTTTGTAACGCGTCCTGACAGCTGCGCTGCAACAATAAGAGGAACAGAAAAAAGTGTAAGTAAAATCGCTCGTTTCATTTATTCAGTTTTGGAAATTAAAGTTGGTGGTTAACTCTACTTATCAAGTAGACTAATAGGTCAAAAAAATTATATGATTATGCCGGGTGGTTGGTTACTTAAGCGTCAACAACCAGTGGTGCAGATGAGGTGGAAGAAGAATTTCGAAATAGTGTTCACTGCCATAGTCTAGTAAAAAGGTAGACAAATATAGAACGGATTTTAATACTACCAAAAAAAAATCCCCCGAACTTTCGTTACGGGGGTTATTTAACAGTTTTTTTCGGTTAGTTTCTCTGCAGCGTCGCGATCATCTTGATATCACTTTTCTGCTCCTGGGTAATACCCTCTTCGGTTATTGTTTGAACATCCTTCTGGGTGATTGTCAGTATCAGCTTGTCGCCTTCGAATTTCAATTTCATTCCTCCCGGTTTAGACTGCTCAACGCCTTCAACTCCTTCGATCTGAATAAAACTGCCGTTGGGGCAATAAATTGAATCTTCTGTAACACGCACATAGTCAGTCGTTGAGTTTGATGGACCCATCGGAATATTCAACGTGGAGTCGAAATTCATGATAAGGTCGTCGTCCATGTATGTATTCATAAGGATGGAGCCTGTAACATCGTATGCCAGGTCGTGGCTGAATATCTGGTTATCTGAAAAACTTATTGTACCCGCCTCGTTTTCGGTCAGGTAGTTGGTAATAAATTCAGATTTTATGTTGCCGATATCGCCACCGATGGTTTCAGAAGAGGTTACTGCATCGAGGTCGAAATTGAGAAATTTCCAATCGCCTTTCAATTCAGCTTCAGCCTTTTGTTCACCGATTGAATCTTCCTTCTGACAGGAAAACAGGAATAAAGAAATTATCGCTACGAGGGATAGGGAGGTTCTTTTCATAAGAAGTTTGGTAATTAAGAGTTTTTTGAACCCCCATAAAACGCTAAGCAGGGGATAATATTGCGCCGTAGAGCATTATTCGTCAAGTTCTTCGATTCTCCCGTCGGGGTGGCAAATGATCGCTTTTTTAGCGAGACCGATAAACAGTCCGGTCTCCACGACACCCGGTATGGATTTAAGCTTTGAATTTAATTTATCTGGTTCGCGGATTTCCCCAAAATGGCAATCGAGAATAAAATGTTGGTGGTCGGTTATGTAGGTTTTTTCATTCCTTACGCGCAACACTACTTTATCGCAGCCAATTGCCTCAATTTTGCGTTGAACCTGCTTCCATCCGTATGGAACCACTTCTACCGGCAATGGAAATTTTCCCAGGTGAACAACCATCTTCGTTTCATCGCCCATAACAATAAATTGTTTCGCGGTGTGAGCGATCATTTTCTCCTGCAACATGGCGCCACCGCCTCCCTTTATAAGATTAAGCTGGTAACTGATTTCATCTGCTCCATCTACCGCGATATCTATGGTTTCGGCGTCATCAAATTCTATCACAGAGATGCCTAGTTGCGTTGCGAGCTCTTTTGTTTTGACTGAAGTGGGAACAGCATTGACACGCAATCCTTCTTTTACCCGTGCTGCAAGCGCGGCTATGAAATGATTTGCGGTCGACCCGGTTCCCAGTCCAACTGTCATTCCATTGTTCACAAGCGTTGCAGCATGCGCTCCCGCTTTTTGTTTCATTTCGTCGGCTGATAGCATTATGTATGGTTTGTTACAAGTTGCATGGCGTCGCGGTCGGTAAATAAATGAACATCGCGATGATTCCTGGTAATTAATTGTGAAGGATATAATTCCGGGTTTAATTTTCCCTCCAGCACCTCATGCAGTGCCTTCGCTTTCGATTTACCAGCTACAAGAAAAAGCACACACCCCGATAAATTAACTATTGGCGCGGTTAAAGTGATACGGTGTACCGGTTCTTCAGGCGCACGTGAAGGAACCACCCATCTGTTCTCTTCATGAATAGCAGGCGAATGAGGAAAAAGTGAAAGAGTATGCGCATCGTTGCCCATGCCGAGGAGCGCGAGGTCGAATGTTGCAGAAGAATTGCGGAAATATTCGCGTAATAACTGCTCATACTTTTCGGCAGCTTCCTGTTCATCGTCTTTCGTCGATATATAATGATATTGGAGTGGAGGGATCGAAACTATTCTCAGCAAATGGTCGTAAGCCATCTTCCCATTGTTACGATCATCTTCAAATGGTACGAACCGCTCATCGCCGAAAAAAATATGAACGCGCTGCCAGTCTATACGATCCCGGTAACGTTCTGTAGCGAGTAATGAATATAGTTCTTTGGGCGTGTTTCCGCCCGACAGCAACAGGCTAAACCTGTCGCGCTCTTTTAATTGCTGCTCTGCATAGGTGGCGATCCATTCAGCAGCGGCCGCGCTCATTTCCGACGAAGAGTTATAAACATGCAAACGCATCTACAAAATATTTTCTTCCTTCAAAGGTAGCGGAAGGGTTACCCAACGGCGGCCATCGCGTTCTATAAGATCCATGTTGGCAGCAGGTCCCCACGATCCGGGTTGATAGTTAGGGAAATTGGCAGGCGCTTCTTTTTCCCATGCGTCCAGTATTGGCATAATAACTTTCCACGCAGCTTCCACCTGGTCGGTTCTCATGAACAAAGTTGCGTCTCCTTCCATTACATCGAGCAGCAACGTTTCGTATGCTTCGGGCTCTTCACGGAACGCGTCTTTGTACGTGAAAACCATGTTTACCGGATCGAGCTTCGTAGTGCCTGGTTTTTTTGCCTGGAAGCGTAACCTGATATCCGCCTCAGGTTGTATAGAAAATGTAATCCGGTTCGGCATCCTCTTTTCTTTGGGTGCTGTTGGAAAAGAATACACTGGCGCCGGTCGAAATATTACGGAAATAACAGTTGTCTTGGTATTCATCCGTTTACCTGTTCTTATGTAAAAGGGTACCTCCTGCCATCGCCAGTTGTCTATGAAAAGTTTCACAGCGGCAAAAGTCTCGACCGATGAATCTGGATTCACTTTTTCTTCCTGCCTGTAGCCGGGTACCGGTTGCGAGTTCATTTTGCCATCTGTATACTGGCCGCGTACGGCATATTGCCGTACCTGTTCGGGGGAAAGCTGGCGTATAGCATGTAACACGTCAGCTTTCTTATTTCTTATTTCACGTGCATCGAGCGAAATGGGTGGTTCCATAGCAATCATACAAAGCAATTGCAACAGGTGATTTTGAACCATATCGCGCAACGCGCCTGAGCGTTCGTAATAGTCACCTCTTTTTTCCATGCCGACGGTTTCTGCGGCCGTGATCTGTATGTGATCAATATAGCTTTTGTTCCACACTGGTTCGAAGAGCGCGTTGGCAAAACGAAAAGCAAGAATGTTCTGAACTGTTTCTTTACCCAAGTAATGATCGATGCGAAAAATTTGGTCCTCCTTGAACTGGAGCGACAATTGCCGGTTCAGTTC
>JAEUVS010000038.1 GCA_016786745.1 Chitinophagaceae bacterium
ACCGATGGAAACTTTTAGGGAATCTGTTATCTTAGCGAAACAGAAGTTAATAGGACAACCTGCGCCGGCAGCATAAAATATTAATCCAACCCTAAAAAACTAAAAATCCCTTATTGTCCGATCAAATACTAACTATTACACATTATTTTATTATCTCAATTTCGACCTTTAAGCGATAAGAAAATAATGTTGATCATTGAAAGCTTGAGATCCGAAAATACCTCGGTAAAGTATAAGTACCAGGTACTCCAAATATTTTCGATACTATTTAGTGTAATAGCAGGTGCTTTGCTCTCAGCGATTATTGCCTTACCTGAAATGTTCACATCATGGAATAGAATTTGGACTTTTTTTAGATCAATAATTGGATTTTCTTTACTATTTATACTCTTTAGCTGGTTTTTTGAATATATGATAGTGAAAGATATTTATTTGAGTTCAGCAAATAAACGTAGTAGACTGATCCGGATTCTTGAAAATTTTTATTTACGCGAGTTTGAATAAATTCGATCGGGTTATTAATGTGCCAAATTTATACATTATTGCAGGTTTGTAATGGAACGGGAAAGAAAACGTAGCATTTGAGGCGGGTAGGATAATGCTTGCACTGGCAGGCAAGTAAACGGCAATTAACGATACAGGTTTATCCGCTCCGTACGGTGAAACGTAACACCGTTTGTTTTCGGAGGAGTAATAGTTGCCTCGAACTCCACATCTGAGGTACCACCTTTAATTTCGATTATTTTTCCATGCCGCGGACCATCATCATTAACCGCGCCGGAGGAAAAGATCATGTTACCCGACTCTTCATTGTAGTCCACATCCGAAACAAAACGCGAATACGTTTGTACGCCACGCTCCTTGCCATATTGCCATTGCTGCTGAACCGTCATAGCTGATTCGTCTATTTTGAATCTAGCCGCGCGACTGTAAAGCTCATTAGTCGTATAGTTGCGCGTATCTCCGTTATCAAAAAATATTAAAGTGCCATCCTTCAATTTCTGCGGCGCGTGCTGATACCAGTTCCACTCAAACTCAGGATGGTTTTCACTGCCGTCAAGCACTTCGGCGTCGGTGATGGGAGCGCCCTGTGCATCCAGTGGTTGTAACAGTTTTGTTGTCAGATCAACGCCGTTGCCTGCAAGGCCCCAGCCGCGGTGCGGCGCCATGATCCACTTCACATTGTTATCTGCGTCTACTTTTACCAATCCCTGTGTTCTGCCCGAAGCAATAATGCAATCATCCGTCGAGTCGTATTCTACCGCGTTTATGTGTATCCAGTCTTCTGTGTCGGTGGTCCAGGCGGTGCGATTGTATTGCAACGACTCCCTGAAATCCCAAACGTTCACAACATCTCCCGCGGTACGACCGAGTTCTATAATAAAATCTTCTTTCGTAGCGATTCCTGTTTTGTCGACCGTGATCAGCAAGTTGCCATTAGGCTTTTCAAGCACCTGGTGATGGAACGCATATCCCGTTGCAGAAAGCGGCCACGCATTCAATATTTCTCCGAACATATCCATTTCGTAAATGGCATTTGAATTGGCATCTCCGAAGTACAGGTTTCCATTCCGGAGTCACTCGAGACCATCCTGTATGCTCAACTGCTTTATCATGTCGCTGTTTGTGTGATCGATGTACCACCTGATATCACCATAGTCGTCGAATATGAACGGATTGAATGGAAACTGACTATCGCCCGCATATCCATAATAGCTTACAAGTGTCATCTTTTGCTGAACCGATGTTGGCGCTACATCAATTTTTATATCCGGCAGGTCGGCATGCAATGTGTCGGTGGGCACTGACATGTTTGTGCTGCCGAGATTCACACCCGAAGCGTCGAAAAGTGTTACTTCCACCTGGTTGTCGTAACCACCGTACAGGCCAAGAACCGGGATCGAGTGGGTGGTGGATACTTCTTCAAATTCTTTGGTAACATCTGAATCCGGTCCATGCTTGCCGGTTACTTTTATGTGCACGCGGGTAGGTTCCGTTGTGCCTAATGTTATCGTCGCGGTGAGTGGCGCAAATCCTGTTGGATTAACTTCAACCATCTTAGATGTGATGTACTTCGATGCATCTTTGTTTGGTGTGTTGTTCTTGTCTTTTTTACACGCTGCGATCAGCATCACTGCAGCTATTGCGCCGGGCCATAATTTTTTCATACTAGGAATATAGTCATTTTTTAAATCCCCGATCGCGCCATGTATTAAACCCCATGTGTTGTATTATAATTCTTTAGGTGTGGCATGAAATTTTGTATTAGAAAATACCTGTCATGAAATATGATTATTTTCCTTAATTTCAGATAGCTGGTTAGACGGTTGCGCCACCCCGCATAAATCAATGCACAATCGTGCAACATGAAACATCTGGGAACACATCCATTCAGATTATTTGCGGTGATGATCATTGTGTTGGTCGTGTTCAGTTGCAGAAGAACCGTTTACGACCGCAGACCAAACACAAGCAATTCTCCTGAAAGTCGTGAGTATTTTGGATTTGTTTTAAACGGAAGACATTTTGTTTCGGAAGAGCGAATCGGAAACGTTTCGGGGGAATGTACATATGCTGCGTCTTATGATTCAGCTTCTACGTTCCGCATACAATCGAATCACTCGGCGACTAGTTGCATCGGAGGTACAATTGAGATTATCCTCGACAGTATCGACATAAAAGAAAACAATACTTACGCGTTTGGTACACCCGGTTCTAAAAAAAATTCATTGACGTGCTATTTCACTAACGATTGTTCGAAGCCGGCGCTTTACCTTACTACCAGGGATAACAATTTTGGTTTTGTGAAGATTAAAAAATACAGGCCGGATATAAAAGTTATTTCAGGTGTATTCTCCTGTATTGTAATTAGTGATGATGGAACCTCGTACCAGATAGCCGATGGCTACTTCGATCGGCATTACTCTCCGTTCTGACTTTTCCTGCTATTCTCCTTTCAGAAAGAAGTCTTAAAATTATAATCGATACATCGAAATATTTCGATAAATCGATTTGTGGTCTATCTTTGGATCGTGAATATTAAAAAGATCGAGAAGATTTCCAAGGCGCTCAGTGATGCGAACCGCATCGCGATTCTTGATCAGCTCAGGAAGAAAAAGAATTGTCTTTATTGTTCTGAGGTGAATGAGTTCCTTGACCTGGCGCAGCCTTCGGTCTCACATCATCTTAAACAGTTAGTAGATGCTGAGCTGTTAATTCCCGAAAAGGAAGGCAGAATTATCAGGTATAGACTAAATGAAAAAGTGCTTAACGATTACATTGCCAATTTGACCCGTCTTACAGATTAAGAGCAACACACAACAGGATTTACTCATCTTGAAAAATTAAATTGGCATGAAGAAGAGAATTTATTACGTGCTTGCATTGGGCGCATTTGGAATTATTACAACAGAGTTCGGTGTAATCGGCATCCTGCCATCTCTCGCAGAAGAGTTCCACGTTTCAATCGATACGGCCGCGTGGCTATTGAGCGGCTTCGCGCTAACAGTCGCGATTTTTGGGCCGTTCGCAAACATCCTTACATCAAAGATTAACCGCAAACTCGTTATGTGCATCGTGCTTGCGCTTTTCGTGATGTCGAATATCCTTTCGGCGTTTGCTCCCAACTTTACCGTGTTAATGATTGCACGTATCCTGCCCGCGTTCCTGCATCCTGTTTTCTGGGCTGTGTCTATGTCGGTTGCCGCGAAGCAGGCCGGACCAAAAGACGCTCCCAAAGCCATCGCGATAGTCATGAGCGGATTAAGCATCGCGACAGTGGCAGGTGTTCCACTTACCACTTACGCTGCTAACCTCTTCAGCTGGCATGCTTCATTTTTTATAGCAGGAATCATCAACCTGATCGCATTTGCGGGTTTAACGCTGATGATACCATCTATGCCTGTAAGCAAGGAAACTACCGTACAAAACCAGTTAACAGAATTGAAGAACCCGCTCATCTGGGCCAGAATGTTCACGACAATGATAATTGTAGCGGGAATGTTTGCCAGCTACGGCTATTTCGCTGAATACCTCGGTCGCGTGTCGCATATGAACGGCACACAAATAAGTATCATGTTACTTGTATTCGGCGGCGCCGGTATATTCGGTAACTGGCTCACCGGGGTAGCTCTAAGTAAAAATGTTGTTTTGTTCAGCAGGCTGTTCCTGCTCTCGCTTGTTACAATCCATATCGCAGCATATTTTTTCGGCGGTTACTTTATCCCGATGGTGGTGATCATCTCGATCTGGGGTTTTATACATACCGGTGGGTTCCTTGTGGGAAACATCCAGGTGATTAATGGAATGCCTCAAAATACGATTGACGTCATCAACGGCGTTTTGCCTTCATTCTATAACGCAGGTCTTACCCTCGGCACCCTGCTCGGCGGGATTGTAATCGCAAGATCGGGCGTGCATGAAGTAATCTGGATGGCTATTCCGTTACTGCTCGTTGCGTATGGACTCACTTTTGTTACACACACCAGCAAAAGGCAATCAACAGTTCTTGCAGATGTGTTACCGGAAGCACAACCCGTGCGTGCCTGATTTATTTTAAATCAACATTCGCGGTGATGCGTGTGCCATCTTTCCTGAATGCATTCATATACGCGTTGATTCGTTCTTTGGCCACGGCGAGATCGAAATTGTTAAGGTTAATATTCAGCAGGTCTATAAACCACGGAAATTTTTCCGTGTTGTGAATGTATGTTGTTACAATCTCCCTTGAGATCGGCAGGGTGGTAATTTTGGAAGAATCGAATACATCTTTTGTATTTGCCCTGAGAAGTTTGTTATACTCTTCTTCCAGTAACTTTTCAAACATACTCATCGAGAATAATTCGTTGGCACGCACACCTGTTTGCGGATCATCAGCGGTAATTCTTGCTCCTTTGTGAACCCATTCCCAGAGGATGCTCAACCTGATCTCGCCCGTGGCCATATCTTCCATGAGGTACAAAATATCGTCGTTGCCGAAAAAATCAGCCGGCTTCAGGGCCGCCGCCTGCATGCCCTGTTCAAACGCATTGCCGTATTGCAAAGCGACACTTAATAAATTTCTTGCGCCTCGTATCGTTGTCGGCCCTTTTTCCAGTAACACAAGTCCATCCGCATCCTCCCTGGTGTAACCCAGCGGTGAAAATTTTCTTCCCAACTGATTGGCTTGTTTTTCCTTCTCCCAAACAGGCCTTACGATGCTTACCATTTTCCAGTGTGCCACCCATTTTCCACTCGCGCCCTCGCTTTGTTCGCGTTCAGCGCCAGCCACCGCTTTTTTCATTCCTGCCGCAACCCCTTCGGCTGATCCTACAGGGATGTTTGGTTCCATTCCGCCCTGCCATAACGCGTAGTTGCCATTCGCATCCGGCGTGTTAACGGCACAGCGAACTCTATTTTCATAATTGCGCATATATCCATACGTCATCGTGATCACTTCGATATCAGGATTGATAAAATTTTCATCCCAGGCCATCGCATCGGCAACGCTATTGATGTAATCCCATCTTCCTGTATTAAAACCAACAAAATGTTTTCCGAGTGCCGCACGTATTTCCATCAACTGGTAGGTAGCCTCCAGTTGCTCGATCAACACATATGCTTTAATTGTTCCGACGGCCAGTGAAAGGTGTTCTTCCAATGCCGTAATCAAATCGTTCCATAACGCCGCCTCTCCCGCCGTCTGAATTTTCGGTAGATACAGAACAATGGATGAACCTGCCCTTTGCAATTCTTTATAATTGTTTACTACATACAACGTAAGATCAACTATAGATGCTGCCATTCCCGAACCGTCGGCGTCCCGAATGTGACGGTCATCGAGATGAAGACCGCGCGCCCTGAATATTTTTGTGGTGAAATTCAACTGCTCTTTCCATTCGCTGATTATTTCGCGGCCAAGAAAACCAGTCGACCATTTATTCATTTCACCTGCCACGGTCTCCGATACTTTCAGGAACACCGGATCTTTTTTAATAGCAAGTTTCAGGTTGCGCTGGTTATCGAGCGACATTGTTTTTACCTGCCCTAATGCATCTTCGCCATCAAACATCCATCCATCGGCGCCTGATAGCAATGCATATGCTACATTTCGGATGCTGCTCTCCAGCGGCGCACCAGGTTTTGCTGCTGGTCCTGTGCCCTGTATCCATTGCCGTTGTAAATCTGCGGGAATAACGGCGCCCTCAAATTTTCCATCCCTCGCTTCTTTTACGCGAATCTTTGTACGCGGAATAAAATCATTGGCATCCAGGAAATCAATTCTCTTTTTTTGCGCCTGCCGTTCTGCTCTTCGTTTTATTCGTGCAGACATCGCTTCCTTAATATCCTTATTGAATGGAGAAAGAGAAGAGAGAGCATTCAACACTTCCGGCGTAAAAATATCATTGTAAGATTGCCTTATGTTTTCGGCGAGTATGAAATTATTGCTCATCTGGTTACTTTAAAATAAAAACGGTCATTGATAAGGGGCCGTGCGCGCCAAGTACAAGCGCCTGTTCAATGTCTGCGGTTTTAGAGGGGCCACCGATAAATCCACCGAAACCATAATTTCCGGCGCCTATTTTCTCATATGCTTCGTGTAATGTGGGAACAATTGTTTCAGCATCTACAATCACGGCAAGATGCTGGCAGATATAAGGAATAATACGTTGGCCCATCAGCTCGTCGGATAGCCATACTGCGCCATTTTCCGCAACCGAAAAGTGAGCGCGTATAATGGCGAGCTCGAGATCACTGTATGAATGTGGATCAACGGCGTCAGATATCAACTCGAAGCTATCGCCAAACTCAGCCAGTGTAGTAGCAATACGCTTCGAAGTATCAAAATTTTCGGTAATCAGTTGTTTTATAGCGGCGATATCTGTAACCACATGCGAGAGTCCTCCAATCGTCTTAAAAACTTGCATATACTTTTCAACAAGCGCATCACTCCCGTTTTTAAACATAGAAATATCTGGCAGGGGAGTTGCCGCGGGTTGATTTGCCAGGACAGATGCTAATATCTTTTCGCGGGTCGTCACGATTTTTTGTTTTCATTTTTCACGAACCATTCACCGAACGATTCACTCGGACCTTCAGGCATGTCTCTTTGCTTATACCAGGGGTTAAGTTTATTGTTGATAAGAAATGGAAAATATTTCAGGAACCATCGCCCTGCTCTACCGGTTTTTTTAAATTTTTCGGGTGATGAAAAAGTCCACGCCATCGTCTTCATCCCAAGGGTCTTCGTTTTTGTTGCATATCCCTCCTTTACAATTACCTGCCGCCATTTGTACAACTGGTCATGGATATTGATTTTTACCGGGCACACATTCGAACACGATCCGCAAAGCGTAGATGCAAATGGAAGGTCCTCATGCCTTTTCATGTCGAGGTTAGGAGCGAGGATTGCGCCGATCGGTCCGGAGATAGTATTGTGGTAACTTAGTCCGCCACTTTTCCTGTACACGGGACACGTGTTCATACAACTTCCGCATTTTATACATTTAAGTGAGTCCCTGAAATCTTTACGACCCAATTGCCGCGTTCTGCCCGCATCTACAAGTATCAGGTGCATTTCCTGGCCCTTCCGCGGTTTTTTATAATGGCTGGAATAAATCGTGATCGGTTGTCCTGTCGCACTTCTTGCAAGCAATCGCAGGAAAACTCCGAGGTGCTTTTTCTGGGGGATCACTTTTTCAAGACCCATCGAAGCAATCTGCACCTCCGATAAGTGAGCTCCCATATCTGCGTTTCCTTCGTTGGTACACACAACATATTCACCGGTTTCAGCAACGGCAAAGTTCACACCGGTTAGCGCCGCGCGTCGTGTCAGGAAAATATTTCTCAAATGTTTACGGGCAACTCTTGTCAGTAACGTGGGGTCAGATAGTCCTTTTTCTGTACCAAGATGCTCATGAAATAATTCGCCTATTTCCTCTTTCCGTTTGTGAATGCACGGAAGAACAATATGGCTGGGCGGTTCGTTGTCTATTTGCTGAATATATTCTCCGAGATCAGAATTAATTACTTCAATGCCTCGTTCTTCTAAATATTCATTCAGATGGCACTCTTCCGTAAGCATCGACTTGCTCTTCACCATCTGGTTTATTTCTTTCGCCTTTAAAATTGAATACACAATCTGGTTGTGCTCCTCGGCACTGTCTGCCCAATGAACAGTGACTCCATTTTTTTTGAGATTAGATTCAAATTGAAGCAGGTACTCATGAAGGTTGGAGATCACATTGCTTTTTATCATTGATGCCGCTTCGCGGAGGTGTTCCCATTCGGGTATTTGCTTCGCGGCGATGTCGCGTTTTTCGCGGATATACCACAAAGCGCCATCGTGCCAGTCAACCCGTTTTTCATCCTTGATAAAAGCTCCCGCTAACGAGGCATGGTCTTTCGTTGTTGCTTCCCTCATGTCGCTGCATTTAGTATTTCAGCAATGTGAATCACCCTCACCTTACTTTTATTTCTGTGAAGAATTCCTTCAAGGTGCATAAGACAGGAAAGATCGGAAGAAGTAATATACTCTGCGCCGTTTTTGGAATGATCCGCTACCCTGTCTTTTCCCATTTTAACGGATACGGCCTCTTCTGCAATGCAAAACGTACCTCCGAATCCACAGCATTCATCCTGGCGGTCGAGCTGAACCTGTTCCAACCCCTTTACCATATTCAACAGGTATTGGGGTTTGGAAAAAGAAGGTGCGTTGAGTTCGCTCATCTGCGACAAACGAAGTCCGCGCAATCCATGACAGCTGTGATGCAGTCCAACTTTGTGAGGAAAAACTGCATCCAGTTTTTCAATCTTTATTATATCAGTTAAAAATTCGACGAGCTCATAAATTTTAGAGCGGATTTCAGCCGCCTGTTCCTCGTTTGTATCGGAATGAAGATGATCCTTTACATGCAACACACAACTCGCGGAAGGCGCAACGATATAATCAAACGAAGAAAAATTTTTTATGAAGAGATTATTGCAGTCGTTCGACAAATGCTCAAAACCTGAGTTCGCCATGGGTTGACCGCAACAGGTTTGGTTGACAGGATATGCAACATTCGCGCCTGCCTTTTGCAACAGTTGCAGTGTAGCTTTCGCGGCACCCGGATAAAACTGGTTTACGTAACACGGTATAAAAAGTCCAACATTCATCGTTGCGTTACATGAAGTTTTTTGGAATTTACAATTTTTTTCCTGTCATCTGGCGACGGGCATTTGATAATGCGGAATTATCCACTCGAACAGGTAAGCCTGCGCAATCACAATCAAACAGATGAGCAGCAGTATAAAGAGACTATGTTTGAATGTAAACCGAAAAAGTTCTGATTCTTTGCCAACAAGGTTTACCGCCGCAGCGCCGATCGCTATTGATTGTGGTGAAATCATCTTACCAACTACTCCACCCGATGCATTCGCTGCAACGGTTACAACAGGATCAACGCCGATCGAAGTAGCAGTAGCGGCCTGCAGTTTTCCAAACAACGCGTTACCCGACGTGTCGGAGCCGGTGATGAAAACGCCTAACCAACCCAGTATCGGTGCAAAAAATGGAAACAGAATTCCTGTGTTCGCCAACGGTTCCGCAACAGTTATAGTGATGCCCGAATCGTTGATAATGTACGCGAACGCCAATACGCCGGCAACGGTAATTATCGGAAAACGCAACTGCTTCAAAGTTTCAATGAATATCTTCGCGCCATCACTAAATTTTAGTTTAAGTAATGGTATCGAAAGAATTCCCGATAACAGGATGGCTGTTCCTGCTGCGGACAGGTAATTAAATTTGAAGATGTGTGGTATGGGGTTATTGTTCTGGTCGAGGATCACATTATGTAGACCTGGAAATTCAAATTGTAGCTGGCCAATTTTATTGAGGAACGTTTTTACGGGTTGCATTCCCCAAATAATTACCATCAGCGTTAATAAAATAAAAGGTGACCATGCACGTATAATTTGTCCCGCTGTATATTTCTTCTCAACGTTTATTGTTGGTGTCGGCTCTTTCGGAAATCGCCAGGTATTTTTTGGTTTCCAGAATTTCAAGAGTACAAGAAGACATAAGATCGAGCTCACGCCGGCGATTACATCAGGCAGTGCGGGACCTAAAAAATTCGATGTAAGCCATTGCATCATCGCAAAAGAAATTCCGCACACTAATATTGCAGGCATCACTTCCAGTGCCTTTTTGTACCCCGACATCAGCACCACCAGGTAAAAAGGAAGAACGAAAGAAAGAAGGGGAAGCGTTCTTCCTACCATTTGCGAAATGGCCAGTTCCGGAATGGCCGTCACCTGCGACGCGACTGTTATCGGGATACCAATCGCACCAAACGCAACAGGAGCCGTGTTTGCAATGAGGCAAATGCCCGATGCATACAGAGGATTAAAACCCAGGCCAACAAGCATGGCCGCTGTAATGGCCACAGGCGCCCCGAAACCTGCTGTGCCTTCCAGGAATGCACCGAAAGAAAACGCAATTAATAACGCCTGCAATCTTCTGTCCGATGTAATGGAGGCCATGAAATGTTTAATGATCTCGAACTGGCCGCTCTTCACCGTGATGTTAAATAAAAAAACGGCAGTTATCACAATCCAGCAAATGGGAAACAGGCCATACAGCGCGCCGTTTCCGGCCGACAGGAACGCGAGTTTTGCCGGCATACCATATATGAAAATGGCAATAACGATGGTTAGAAGCGTAGCCATCAGGCTTGTTTGGTAGCCTTTCATTTTTTTGATGACCAGCGCCCAGAAAATAAATAGAATGGGAATCACTGCTACGAGTGCGGACAAACCGATATTTCCAAATGGGTCAATTACCTGTTTCCAATGCATGTTAATTAAGTACCAGCTGAAGTGGCGTGTGTTTAGGGTACTAAATATAATAGAAAAACTAAAGTGCGTTGAAAGTATCTTTTCCGAATTGCTCCAGCGATGGATCCCTGGCGCCCATCAGCAATAGTGTGGTGCCTTTGTCAAGATGTGGCCTCGCTTCATCCAAAAACCGGTTCCTGTCTTCAACAAAAAACGCTTTTTTACCCAGCGCTTTTATATCATTGATCAAATCAAGCGCAGATATATCTTTTACAGCCGTACCGCCTGCATAAAAAATTTCACTCATCCATATCTCATCCTGGTCACGCAAGGCGTGCGCTATTTCATGTACAAATTCTTTGCGAAGAAATTTTGTTGGCGTATAACCATGTGGCTGAAACCACGCGACCACTTTTTCCGACACAGGCTGACATGCAGCAATGGCCGCAGCACACTTTACAGGATTATGCGCAAAGTCATCTACCACCCACACACCATTCTTCTGTCCCAGCACCTGCGCCCGCCTGTAAATACCTTCATAGCGTTGCAGCGCTGCTGCTGCATCCGCAAGCGATACTCCAGTTAACGCCGCCGCCGTTGTTGCAGCAACAGCATTTTCCATATTGTGCCGGCCGAGAATATTCAATCCGAATTGCTGGCTGTTTACTTTGAACGAAATATGAAATCCATTCTGCTGAAATGCAGTAACACGAAAACCCGCATCCGGATCGTTTCCATCCACACTAAAATCATTTTTCGCATCGGCGGATAATTTACGCGCATATTCATTCGACCTATTGACAGAAAAATATTTGCTATTGTTCCTGAAAGTTTCGAACACTTTAACCAGTTCGTCGAGCTCCTTATGATCTTTTTCAACATTGAGGAGCACGCCTATTTCGGGATGATACTGTACAATTGATCCATCACTTTCATCCGCTTCAATAATCAGCCACTCGCCCGAACCAACGAACGCATTTCCGATCTTTCCTTTTTTTATAAGATCAACGAGTCCTGCGCCACTGATTACCGAAGGGTTTTTGCCCGCATAACGCATAATGTCAAATAACATCCCGGTGGTAGTGCTCTTACCACTTGTTCCACCTATCGCTATCGTTTTTTTTGTTGCGGCGATCATGGCCAACAACTCTGAACGGCGAATAATGGGTGTTCCCAGTTCCTTTGCCTTTCTTACTTCTATCACCGTATCTTCTATCGCCGTTGAAACCACGACGAGATCCGTTGCTGAAGTAATGCCATCACCGTTTTGCAGGAAACATTTAATGCCTTCGGCTTCGAGTTTTGCTTTTATATCACCGGCTTTCCCGTCATTAAAAAAGCGGTCACTGCCGCTTACTTTCAATCCTGTGCCCTGGAGGTACTGCGCGATGGCGCTCATTCCAACACCGGCGATGCCAACAAAAAAGGGATTTTTGATATTCTCAAGTCGAATGCTCATAGCCCTGCAAATGTAGAATAACGGTTGTTATTTAAGTTATTCAAACCTGATGGACCTGAACTGTTCCAATTCGTGAAATGATTTTTTTATCCCGGGCGACCATGACCATTCCAGTGGTTTTCCGGTGTCATAATCTATCCTGCAGAAATTTGCGTTCCATGTGTCGCCGCTTTGCGGTGGTGTGCCGCTCATCAGCGCGAATATTGCGTTAGGAAAAAATATTTCCGCGGTCCACGACGTGATCGATGCTCCGATTTTGCTTTTGCCGCCCGAAATATTCACCTTGCTTTTTATGAGGTTCCGCCTATTATACTCATAGTCCCACGGCGCCCAGGCAACAGCTCCGCCTTTCGCTCTCGACAGTGTAAGGATAAGTTCTTTTCCGAGGTGATTTATTTCGTATTCAAAGTATTGGGGTAAACCAGGTTTCGGATGGAAGAAAACTTCAAACACATCGCCCTCATATATTTCTCCGAATTGTTTATAATCTTTCGTGGTTATCTTTTCATCCTGCCCGCTAAACAAAACATAAATGCCTTTTTCTGAATAAATAACCTTGCTTTTTGTTTCGTGCCTGGGATCAGCTTGCATCAGCGCAGTAAACGTTTGCCATTCTGCTTTATCCCATTCTTTGCCCGATCCTTTACCATCAATTTCAAAATCGTTGCACTTCTTTACTATTTGCGGGTCGGTTTGAGAGAATGAGTTGAAGGATCCGAACACTAATATCGTTGCGAGGATTGAAAGTTTTAAATTCATAGCCCAACAAGATATTGAAAATATTTGTTCAATATCAACCTCCGCTCTTCACACGACTCTGCTCTTCATTCGATCCACCGCTGCGGCGACGCTCAGGCGCAATATTATTTTTTCCGAATTTGTAGGTGAACGACACATTGTATATCCGGTTGTCGAGCCTTCTGTCGTTGAACACATCCAGGTCAACATCCGCGTAACGTGAGTAGGCTTTAAAGTTGCTGGTGCGAAGTATATCGCGCACGCCGAATTTTATCGTAGCCTTTTTCTTGAATAGCTGTTTTGATATCCCCGCGTTCATGGCGCCCATAGATCGTGCAATAAGCAAGCCTTCAGAAGGATTTGAGTTGAACCATCCACTCAACTCAGCCGCCCACGTTTGCGCAAAAGTGAAACTGTGCGACAGGTTACCATTGAACCCGGTAACATCGATTTCTACAGGTGTATTGCTCGCACCATCATTGTAAATGCCGTTGTACCTGTTGTTGAATACGCCCGCGTAAACATTCAGGCTCCACCAGCTGGTAAGTTGTTTGTTCAGCGAAACAGACAGGCCATACTGCTGCATCCTCGCGAAGTTTTCTTTCGTTTGAAAAGTGGTTTTCTTTTCAGTGTATTGCTTAAGTATATCTGTAATGATATCGTCAGTCTGCGTGAAGCTTACTGTAGTGGTGATAAATTTTTTAAAAGTGTGGCTAAGCTCAATCCTGTTCGAAAACTCGGGCTGCAGGTACGGGTTACCCTGTCCATAGGTTAAAGAGTCGAGGAAAAAGATAAATGGGTTCAGGTCCTCATAATCCGGCCTCCTGATTCTGCGGCTGTAAGCAAAGCTCAACTGATTTTTATCGTTTATAGTATATGCAGCGCCTGCATTCGGAAAAAGACTAGTATAGTTTCTGTTGAAGCTTGAGTCGTTTAGTTTCTGCGTACCTGATGCATTTGTGTTTTCCACGCGAAGACCGCCGGTAAACTCCCATTTTTTTACGCTATGTGTTAAGATAGCATAAGCAGCATTTACATTCTCTTTATATACAAAATGATTGGTACGCTGGTCATCTATCTTCCATCCTGTAGTAGTGTCCCTTTGATAGCGAACGTTGTTGTCGGTATTTACAAAACTTGTTTTGAGCCCCGCTTCGAGTTTCGTGTTTTTGCTGAACGGATGCACGTAATCGGTCTTCGCCGTATAGATATTTATGTTCGAGGGAAGATGTCCGTCTAACAGAATTGTGTTTCCTCTTTGTTCCTCGGAGGGATCGTAAATCCTGGTGGTGAGAAAATTATTTCCCCTGCTTGTATAGTATCCGTAGTCCAGGTCGAGGGTAATTTCTCTTCCTGTTGAATCGAAACTATGTTTATAGTTGAAGTTTGTACTGATGCTGTTCGACTTATTTGCATTGTAAGCGTCTGAAAGAAGCAGCGTATTTACCTCCCCATCTACATCACGCAGGTTCGATGTGCTGGTCTGCCAGTTTTTCCACGGATTGAGCCTGCCGGTTACCACGATGCCAGCAACATCTTTTTTCGAAAAGTTGTAATCGAATCCGAGTTTCAGGTTGTTCCAATTGGCCTTATTGTGCCTTGTTGTTTTTTGATCCGAAGTGCCCGACAACACACTATTCTTGTAAAATCTTCGGTCGATCGAGAGCACACCCAGTCCTTCCCATTGTCCGCCATCATAGCTGCCGAAGATGTTTACTTTTTCACTACGGTAGTTGAAATTGGCGCCGGCGAAATATTTCGGGTAATAACCCTGGTTATAGGTGAGGCTCACGTTGCCGTTCATACCTCTGAGCGTACCTTTTTTTGTTTTTATATTGATAACACCCGCGTTGCCAGAGGCGTCGTATTTCGCAGGCGGGTTTGTCATTATTTCTATCTGGTCGAGCGAACTTGCCTGTATGCTTTTCAGAAATGCCGCCAACTGCGCCCCGGCCAGGTATGTTTGCTTGCCATCTATTAATATCAATACGCCATTCTTTCCCTTCAAACTCACATTATCGTCGTTATCAACTGCCACGCCGGGCGACTTCTCCAGTATTTCCAGTACGTTTAAACCTGCATTGGTTGGAGAAGCATCCACATTTACCACTGTTTTGCCCGCACGTATCTCGATGGGTGCTTTTTTCGCAGTAACCACAACGCCGGCCATAGATTGCGCCTGCGGTAACAACTGCACTGTTTTCAGCTTTGTATTTGTTGAAGAAGCAGAAACTTCCGCCGGTGAATACGACGATTCATAACCTACCGCCGATATCATCACCAGGTATTTTCCATCAGGTATATTTTCAAATTCAAATTTTCCTGCTTTATCAGATACATTAATTTTAGCAACCGACGAATCGCCCGCGTGTAACAGCGAAATAGTCGCTGATTCAAGTGCTTTCTGATTTTCAGTAGTTACTGTTCCAGTAATTTTTCCCCCGGTAGACTGTGCCAGTCCCGTTAACGAGTAAACAGACAGAACCAGAAAAAGTAGTATGCGTAAGTGTCTCATATCCCAGCTTAAAAAGTGAACGTTACAGATTTGACGACCACGCCACAGAAAAGGTTACAGGTAATTTTTCAATCTGGAAAAACATAACATTTTGCTGATAGCTTCCATCTATGAAAGCATAGAATTAATTGATTATACCTATGTAGCCGTTCGATTATTTTTGTTTCATTCTTAGAAAAAATTATTTCGACAATGGAATCAAACGACATCAGCAAATGCCCGTTTCATAACGGAAGTCTCAAACAAACGGTTGCCGGTGGTGGTACAAGAAACCGCGACTGGTGGCCAAATCATTTAAGGTTAAATATTCTTCGCCAGCATTCTTCGCTATCGAACCCGATGGAGGAAGATTTTAATTATGCGGAGGAATTCAAAACCCTCGACCTTGAATCGGTGAAGAAGGACCTTCATGCGCTGATGACCGATTCGCAGGAGTGGTGGCCGGCAGATTTTGGTCACTACGGTCCTTTATTTATACGCATGGCGTGGCATAGCGCGGGAACGTACCGCGTACACGACGGCCGCGGTGGAGGTGGCGCCGGTCAGCAACGATTTGCTCCGCTGAACAGCTGGCCCGACAACGTTAGTCTCGATAAGGCCCGCAGGTTGTTATGGCCGATCAAGCAGAAATACGGGCGGAAAATTTCATGGGCAGATTTGATGATCCTCGCCGGAAATATTGCCCTGGAATCTATGGGTTTTAAAACGTTCGGTTTTGCTGGTGGCCGTCCCGACACATGGGAAGCGCAGGAAGATGTGTACTGGGGTTCTGAAACAACCTGGCTGGGTGGCGACATTCGTTATGCAGGCGGTTCTGAAGGCGTGCATAAAGGCGGAAGTGTGCTGGTGTCGGATGACGATGCGGACGGACATGTACACGCGCGCAATCTCGAAAAACCTCTCGCAGCGGTTCAGATGGGTTTAATCTATGTGAATCCTGAAGGTCCCGATGGCAACCCCGATCCGCTTCTCGCAGCTAAAGATATTCGCGATACATTCGGACGCATGGCCATGAACGATGAAGAAACAGTGGCGCTTATTGCGGGCGGACACAGCTTTGGTAAAACGCATGGCGCGGCCCCTTCAACGCATGTGGCTGAAGAGCCTGAATCGGCGCCTTTAGAAATGCAGGGCCTGGGATGGAGCAACAGCTTTGGAGCAGGGAAAGCCGGCGACACGATTAGCAGCGGCCTTGAAGTGATCTGGACAAAAACTCCTACCAAATGGAGCAACAACTTTTTTGAAAACCTTTTTGGGTTTGAATGGGAGCTAACGAAAAGCCCGGGCGGAGCGCATCAGTGGATCGCAAAAAATGCAGGCAATATTATTCCCGACGCGTTCGATTCATCAAAAAGTCACGTACCGCGAATGTTAACAACCGACATTTCATTGAGGGTTGATCCGATATATGAAAAAATATCGAGGAAATTTTTGGAAAACCCCGACGCATTTGCCGACGCATTCGCACGCGCGTGGTTTAAGCTGACACATCGTGACATGGGTCCGCGTTCGCGCTACCTGGGACCTGATGTGCCTCAGGAAGAATTGACCTGGCAGGATCCTATTCCCGCTGTTGATCATCCACTTGTTGATGAAAAAGATATCACTGCACTCAAATCAAAAATTCTCAATACGGGCCTCACCGTATCGCAGTTGGTTGGCACAGCATGGGCATCGGCTTCAACTTTCCGCGGTTCGGATAAACGTGGTGGTGCGAACGGCGCGCGCATTCGGCTGGCTCCGCAGAAAGACTGGCTCGTGAACAATCCTGTTCAGCTTTCGAAAGTGCTGGATGTGCTTGAAGACGTTCAGAAAGCATTTAACGCATCGCAAACCGGTGGCAAAAAAATTTCGCTTGCCGATTTAATTGTGCTCGCGGGTTGTGCCGCAGTTGAGAAGGCAGCGAAAGATGCCGGAAATAATATTACTGTTCCTTTTACACCCGGCAGGATGGATGCATCACAGGAAAAAACTGATGTTGATTCGATTGGTTTCCTTGAACCTCTCGCTGATGGTTTCCGTAACTATCGCAAATCAAAAATTCCCGCGTCCACCGAAGCGTTGCTGGTAGACAAAGCTCAGTTACTTACACTCACTGCACCTGAATTGACGGTGCTGGCAGGAGGTATGCGTGTGTTGAATACAAACTTCGATGGTTCGGCACATGGAGTGCTTACACAGCGTCCCGGTGTACTGACCAACGATTTTTTTGTGAACCTGCTCGATATGGGTACTGCATGGAAACCTGCTACTGAAGACAGGGAACTGTACCAGGGTTACAACCGCGCGACAGAAAAGCCTACCTGGACCGCGACACGTGCGGACCTCGTATTTGGTTCGAACGCTGAATTAAGAGCTATTGCTGAAGTGTATGGAAGTGCGGATGGACAGGAGAAGTTTGTAAAAGATTTTGTAGCAGCATGGAATAAAGTGATGAATTTGGACAGGTTCGATCTGAACTAAGTTTATATGCAACCAGGAACCTGAGAGGCAGCGGCTAACCGCTGCCTTTTTCTTTAGCATTAAGGCAACGCGAACGCTACGTATCCTCCTTTGAATTTTTCATTGCCGCTTACTGCAACAACCACGTATTGCCTGTCGTTTACCGAATACGTTGAAGGAATTGAACTGGCCATCCCCGGCAGCTCTTGCTCCCATAGAATTTTTCCTGTAGCCTGTTCGAATGCCCTGAACTTCTGATCTTCTGTTGCCCCGATAAATATTAACCCGCCGGCTGTCGCGATTCCGCCGCCGCGATTAAACGAGCCTGTGTTTTCAATACCCTGCTTCTTGAATTTCTTATACTCTCCTAATGGCACCTGCCACGCAATTTCACCGTTATCCAGGTTGATGGCTGTCATGGTACCGAACGGCGGCTTAATCGCAGGATCGCCGGCTGAATCGAGATAGAAATTATAACCATTGAAACCAAATGGCTCATTATTCTGAGGAACTCCCGCTACTTCAAATTGCTGCTGAACGGCTGTATCCTTCACATACGCTACAATGGCCGCAATCTGCTGCGCCGACAGAAAAGAAAACGCAGGCATTGGCGGCGCACCTTTCCTGATGACGTTTGCTACGCGTTCGTTGTTATAATTTTTTACACGGTATGAAATATCGGGACCAACGCCGCCTTTCATGTCGGCACCATGACAACCTTTACAGTGCGTCATGTATAATGTTTGTCCGTTTAGTTCATTTTCCGCGCGTATTTTTTTTAGATCAGTGAGTTTAAGTATCCAGGGAATATCTGTTGCATTTACAAACAATAAATTCTTCTCAGGATTTACCGAGGCGCCACCCCAGTTTGCTCCACCATGTGCCGTTGGCAAGATAACAGAGCCCGACATTGAAGGCGGTTCATAAATGCCAATCTTGTATTTATTTTTCTCTATTTCGTTATTGATCCAGTTTGCTGAACGCCCATAAAATTCCTCTTTATAACCCTGCCGTGCAAAAGGTGGATTTGTTGGAATTGGTTGAGTGGGCCAGGGTTTTTCTCCGGGCATACTGCTAACAGTATCTACGGGTACTTCGTTTATTTCAAACAAACTTTCTCCTGTTTCCCTGTTGAACACAAAAAGGTATCCCATTTTTGTAACGAGAGCCACGGCATCAATCTTTTTGCCATCGCGATTCACCGTTACTAAATTAGGCGGCGAGCCGTTATCACGATCCCACAGGTCGTGGTGCGTTGTTTGAAAATGCCAGATACGTTTTCCTGTTTTAGCATTTAACGCCAGCAGGCAGTTGGCAAATAAATTCTGACCCGGCCGGTCGGCGCCGTAAAAATCAAAAGACGGAGAAGCGGTCGGTACGTAAACGATTCCCCGTTCCTCATCGAGCGCCATTCCTCCCCAGCAATTCGCTCCACCATTACGTTTGCGCGCATCAGCGCCCCATGTGTCGGCGCCAAATTCTCCGGGCTTCGGTATGGTATGAAATACCCATTCGAGTTTTCCTGAGTGAATATTAAATGCACGGATGTCACCTGATGTAGATGGCAGTTCATCCGGCACTTTGCATCCAACGATAAACAGATCGTTATACACCACGCCAGGCGCATTGCTGGAAACGGGCACGAGGTTTCTCATTGAATCGGGTACCTCTAGTCCTTCATAAAAATCAACGCGGCCATTCTTTCCAAAATTCTCCATCACATTGCCGGTTTCGGCGTTGACCGAATACAACGTTCCTCCGTAAATCAGGAAAATGAGATCCGGTTCACCGTTGCGGCCCTTATGACCGGTAATACCTTTCGACCAGTTTGAAATGCCGGAGCTGTCTGGTTTGAATTCCCACAACACTTTACCCGATGCGGGGTCCATCGCAATCAACCTCGATGAAGGCATCAGCCCGATCAGCCTGTTGCTGAGCATTACGGGGTTGCAATACATGCCGGCAACATCGGCGCTATCTTCTATGCGCCATGCTTCATGCAGCTGGGCAACATTCGAAGTGTCTATCGACGTGAGAAGAGAAAATTTATTGTTCGATACGTCGTGTCCGAACGTTGGCCATTCCGAAGGGTTGGTAACACTTTCCGTCCGCCCACATCCAATAGCCACTGCAATAAAACCAGGTAACAGCAGCCAACGCCAACTTCCGTTCATACTCAAGTTTTTAATGTGTAAAGTTATACCGTGGCAGAATATCATTTTAAACGACAGGATTTATTTTGCAAATGTAATCTTATCCAGTACACCGGTCATAAATAACATGTGCATCACCGTTAGTTTAAGGCATGCCGCTTTAACATTAATTAACAATTGCAATTGTTTTTGTTCCGGACAGTTGCTATATCAAAACCGCACACATTTACTGCGTCCTGAAATTACTGCGATTGAATATCAACAGTATAGCGATTGGCACGGCATTCGGTTTACTTTATCGCGCGATTCTGGATACAAAGTCGCCTGTGCTTATCTCTTCATCACAAAAATATTTACAATGAAACCAAAATCTCGTTTCGTTTTCCAGGCGCTGGTTGCCTGCCTGATGCTTACCGGTTTATTCTTTTTACCTAAAAAAGGAATTTCGCAATCGTGGTTAAGCACCTACGCATTGAGCAGTAGCAATGCTTCTGTTGCAACAGACGTGGTTGCAAACCTCGTTTACGACAGTAATCTCGAAAGATACACACTGTCTGTCATCAATCCTTCGAGGAAAAAACTGAAAATCTTTTTCTACGCCGGCGGTATCAAATATGTTTACCGCGCGTCGCTTGCTAAGTTCGTGAAGCCTTTCGATATGAATGGCGCAGATGATGGTATCTACACCTTTGCCATCCAGGATGGAAAAGCTTTGCTAAAAAAAGATGTAGAGATTAAAACAACACTGATTAGAAAGCGCGAAACCATTTTTGCTTCGCGATAAAGAGTGTGAGAGGTTTTATTTGTTCGTTAGATTGGCCGCGTCACTTGCCCGTGCAAAGAGGCGCGGCTCATTTATTTTTTCGGTGAATTTCGCAAACGATTTGGTTGGACCCCTCCATTGCAACTCGTCAACACTCTTAAACAACTTCGCGTCGGTTCGTAATGTGGCGAGCCGCTTGAATAACAAAGCAAGTTTTCGTTGACCGGTCAACAGGTTTTTAGGAAATGATTCTATCGGCCCATGTTCATTTAACAAACGCGCCGCGCCTATTTTCCCTATTCCGGGAATTCCGGGATATCCATCGGCGGCATCGCCGACAAGCGCGAGAAAATCAGGAATTAATTTTGGCGGCACACCAAATTTTATTCGCACTCCTTCTTCGTCATAAATATTTTTCCGTAGCCTGTCAACCTGCACGATCCTGTCTTCCACCACACATTGCGCAAGATCTTTGTCCGGCGTCCAGATAGATATTTTCAACACACGCGCATCACGCGCAGCCAGGCGAGCGGCAGAAGCCAACCCATCATCCGCTTCCAGCTCAATCATCGGCCACACGGCCACTCCCATCGAGGCCAGGGCCTCTTCGAGCGGATGAAATTGCCGCCACAATGCAGGTTCGATACCATCGCCTGTTTTATATCCTGGCCATAAATCATTACGGAACGATTCAATAACATGATCGGTGGCCACGCCAATATGCGTAGCTCCATCTTCCACCATCTGCAGCACCGAGTGCAGCACGGCGACAAGCGCGCCATTCGGCTTGTCTTTCCCATTGTTAAACCGGCGTTGTCCATAAAAGTGCCGGAACAATTCATATGTGCCGTCTATAAGATGGACGATCATTGAAATTATTCTAGTATTCTCCTGAGATAGTTTACCTGGCCAAGATGATAGTTCAAATGCGATAATAGTTGTATTAATACGTAACCGGTACCCGCTCCGGCTTTATCAAAAAATACCGGGAAATCGCTGTTCATCTGTTCAGGAGTAAGGCTGTTAAGCGTTTTGGTAACAACAGGAATTACATTTTCAAGCCCTGCAATTAATTCTTTCTTCGCAACATTTTTCTTTGAAAATTCCTGGTCGCGGTTGCGTATGTACCCGGTTTTACCCAGTGTGGCTCCAACGAAATGATTCAATCCACCGGTAATATGAAGCGCCAGGTTTCCCGCAGGATTTTTCACTGTACCCAGTGTGCGCCACAGGTTCTCTTCATTTTGAAACAGGTTAATCTCATCGATTAACTTTTTCAGGTCTCTCTCATACAAAAATGCGAGGTCATTGTTCAGCATAGTAGGTCATTGGTTTTTTAATCGAAATAAAAGTACCTAAAAAATATGATGACCATTTCCGGTTTTATCGATAGTATATAAAGAACCGGATGAATTTTAAGTACCTGATTTCCGCCGGCGGAGCGCTTTTTCTTTCACTGGCATCCTGCAAGAAGGAGTCAGAAAGTCCGAAAGAAGAGTTGCCTGAACTCGGAACATGTGTTTCAGTAAGTCCATCGGGACGACTGGCTATGTCCGGCACAAATTCCTTTACATATATAACACCAGGCGGCGGAGAAATATATGTAGACCTTGAAGGAACGATTGTAATTAAGCATAACTTCTACGAGAACTTTAAACTGGAATTTTGGGGCGGCATCGAAGACGACAGCAACCCCATTATTTCTGCAAACCACGAAAACCTGAATGGTAAACATATTAAGGATCGCATAGGTAAAAACTGGTCGATAATTTTTCCTGACGGGGTAAAAGTTACATTTACATCCGCCGGAAAGGATCAACCGGTACTTTCCGTAAGTATATATGACGGAAGCGAGATTCATCACTTCAATGCAACATGCCACTCGCTGGAGTATAGTTCCACTTCTTCTCCTTTTGTAAATGAACTGGATGCTCTACAGCCCGATGGAGAAACGAGCACTTTCGAATTTACAGATACCGGTCTTACCCTTTGGAACATTTATATAGAAGACGCTGTGAACAAAAGAGTAGAGAAGCGCCAAAGGCTGGGCGAGTTGTCGCGTGATAATCCTAACCAGGTAAATGACTACTACGACGATGCGAAACTTGACCATACCTGATCCAGCATTAAGCATAAAGGTGGGTGCTGCAGATTGTTTTAGCTTTATGCGATGATACGTGGTAACCTGCTTTTTCTCTTTTTGACATTTTCTATTCCGGCCCTTGCGCAGGAGCCGCCTTACGACAAACAGTTTTTCGAAAACAGCCAGATGCGGGGCAGCTATTTTTATACCGCTGCCAGTTACAAATCACCTTCCTGGATAAAAAATGTGTCGGGTAAATTGCCCGTTAGCGATAGTATTTTCTTTACTCCTTCCAATGCATTGCATCTGCAGTATGTTTCGCACGAGAAAGGATCATGGCAGGCGCGATTGTTATTTAGAGAAACGCGCGGACAGGATTTTTTTACCCCCGCAACGAAGCTTGTTTTCAGGTTGTATATCGCTTCATCCACTTTAGCCAAAGAGTTGCCTTCAATAGGTGTCGCAATAAGAAAGAAAGCGCCATCATTTGTACCGATGTCTCAATTTGCTACTGTTGCTGAGAAAGGATCATGGCAGAAAGTAGAGATTCCGTTAGATAAATTCAATGTCTCCCCTGCAGATATAAAAAAGATAGACACAATTTTTTTTAAGCAATACTCGCGGGACGGAAAAGAACATTCCATTTACATAGACCAGGTCGAACTTTTAGCGAGCAACCAAACACCAGTTACTTCAGCGCCGAAACTTACTTCAGCAAAAGGTTTCGCCAAACATATTGATATTACCTGGGAGCCTGTTTCCGATTCCTCCGTTAAAAGAATTAAAATATACAGGTCTGCTGATAATAAGCGATTCTATCCTGTCGGTATCCAATCGCCATATGTTTCACGTTACGCCGATTTCACTGACACAACAGGAAAAGAGTTCTTCTATAAAATTTCCTTACTCGACCGCGAATACAATGAGTCGACACTTTCCAATACGATTAGTGCATCCACGCGGCCATTAACCGATGAGGAACTGCTCGACATGATCCAGGAAGCGCATTTCAGGTATTATTGGGAAGGAGCAGAAAAGAATAGCGGGCTTGCTCTCGAAAATATTCATGGCCGCAGAAATATGATCGCAACGGGTGCATCTGGTTTTGGAATGATGGCGCTTGTTGCAGGAGCAGAAAGAAAATTTATTACGAAAGAAGAACTGTTGCATCGCTTCGAAAAAATCATGTCATATCTCGAAAAAGCCGACAAATTCCACGGAGCCTTTCCGCACTTCCTCGATGGTGTTACCGCTAAGACAGAACCGTTTTTCGGTGATAACGATAACGGCGCCGATCTCGTAGAAACATCGTTTCTCGCACAGGGACTCCTTGCAGCTAAGCAATATTTTAACTCCGAAGTTCCAGCCGAAAAAAATATTATCGAAAGAATAGACAAAATCTGGAGAGGCATTGAATGGAGCTGGTTCAGGCGCGATCCGCAAAATAAGTTTCTTGTGTGGCACTGGTCCCCCGACAGGGCGTGGGTCATTAATCACAAACTGATCGGATGGAACGAAACAATGATCACTTATTTTCTTGCCATCGCGTCGCCTACTCATCCTATACCGGCCAGTTTTTATTATAGCGGCTGGGCGAGTCAGGGCAAAGAGGCCCAGGAATACAGGGCGGGGTGGGGACAAACAAAAGCCGGATCACTTTATAAGAATGGAAACACTTATTACGGCATACCACTCAAAGTAGGAGTGTCAAATGGCGGCCCGTTGTTTTTTATACATTATTCTTTTCTCGGCCTCGATCCTCATAAACTTACAGACGCTTATACCAACTATTTTGAAAACAACACGAACATCGCAAAGATCAACTACCGTTATTGTGTTGAAAATCCAAAAAAGCATAAAGGATACGGTCCTGATGCATGGGGCCTGACAGCGAGCGACGGGTTATGGTCGTACCAGGCAGATGAGCCGGTGATCGGGCAGGATCATGGTAAGATAACACCGACAGGCGCGCTCGCTTCATTTCCATATACGCCGAAAGAATCGATGGAGGCGCTAAAAAATTATTATTACAACTATGGCAAATTCGCGTGGGGTGAATATGGTTTCTACGACGCATTCAACCTCGACCAAAACTGGCGCGCGGATATATTTATGGGTTTAAACCAGGCGCCCATTGTGGTAATGATTGAAAACTACCGCACTGGCCTTCTCTGGAACCTTTTCATGAAGAATAGTGAAGTGCAGGAGGCGATAAGGAAAATAGAAGGGGAGAAGCCTTAGATCTTGATAAAAATCTTTTTCCTGTACATAATATATAAAATCGTCCACACAATCGCCAGCGACCCCAACGCATTTAATGCCGGGTGAAAATTCTCAGGCGCATGCATATAAAATCCGCTGAACAATTTTTCGGACATGATATCGAAAGGAACAAACCTCACCATAAGATAAATCACCAGCGAGTTCATGCCGATCACCTTAAAAAAGAATGTCCATTTGCGATAACCCAACACATCAATCACCCAATAAAACATCGCTAAAAATATAAAGGCCATTCCTCCGGTGAGCAAAATGAATGAGCTGCTCCATAAATGTTTGTTGATTGGAAAGAACATTCCCCATATCAGCCCCGCTGCCAATGCCACAACACCAAATATCGAAAGCTCAACAACCTTTTTATTGCCGGTTGTCTCTTTCTGCAAAATGTCGCCTGCAACCGCGCCGAGCACCGTAAGGCAACACGCGGGCAATTGAGTTAGCAGCGCATTTTCGTCGTATGTTTTTTGCAGCAATCTGCCCGGCATCACATTTCTGTCGATCCAACCGACAAGGTTGCCTTCAAACGACAGGTCGCCCGCGCCATAGCCCGGCACCGGAATTAAAAACAGTGCAGCACAGTATGCCGCAAGTATGGCTGCTACGAGCACAAGACGGTTTTTGCCTGAAATATTCAGGTATATGAGCGTAGTAAGGAATGTAGCGACCCCAATTCTTCCGAGCACAGTGCCATAGCGGATATGCGCCGGGTCGAAAATGTTCAGCGGAATGTTTTTGTCGATGATTCCCAATACAATTAACAGCAACGTTCTTATGAACGCCTTCCTGTAAAGCGCTTTTTTGTCGAGCCCCTTTTTTAGTCCCGATTGCAACGAGAACGACAGCGAAAGGCCCGCAGTAAACAGGAAGAGAGGAAAGATAAAATCGTAAAATGTAAATCCGTGCCATGCAGGATGCTCGAGCTGGTTGGCGAGCCAGTCGACCCAGGTAAGGCCTGTTTCCCCTTTCAACCTCACAATTGCTTCACCACCCCCGGTGATAAGCAGCATATCAAATCCACGTAATGCGTCAATAGAAAGCAGTCTTGGTTTTTGTTGTGTAATCATAATGATGTTGCTAAAGTTAAACTTTCAGGCGGTACAGAACAGACTTCTTTGAATAAGAATAAACAATATTTTTACTAAACTATCTTTATCGTATCCATCGGTGCCCTGAAAAAAGACAATTGCTATGTCCAAAATACTGCTGATACTTCTCTTCTATCTTGTAAACTTTTCGCTATGCGCGCAATACAAACAATGGGTGGAATATAAAGCCGCTCCATCTGACGCAAAGAATAAACACATTGTACTGGTAAGCGGTGATGAGGAGTATCGCTCGGAAGAGGCATTGCCAATGCTGGCGCAAATTCTTGCAAAGCAACATGGGTTCGACTGCACGGTGCTGTTTGCGATAGACCCGGCGACCGGCGCAATTGATCCGAACAATGTGTCGAATATTCCGGGGCTTGAAAAACTCGAATCGGCCGACCTGATGATCATCTTCACCAGGTTTCGCGAATTGCCCGATGAGCAGATGGCACATATAGACAACTACCTCAAAAAAGGAAAGCCGGTGATCGGCATCCGAACCGCGACGCACGCGTTTCATTATGAAAAAAATCCTGGTGACAGGTTTGCACATTACGATTGGCAAAGCAAAAAAGACGGATGGGAAAAGGGCTTTGGCAAACGCGTTCTCGGCGAAACATGGATAAGTCATCATGGTGATCATGGTAAAGAAGGAACACGCGCGCTCATCAATGGTGTGCTGCAGAATGCGAAACACCCGGTGCTGAATAATGTAAAGGACATCTGGTGTCCGACCGACGTATATGCCGTTGATCACCTGCCCGGCGATCCGCAGGTACTTGTTTATGGTCAGCCGACAAAAGGGATGACTTCTTCATCGCCTCTTAATCTGAAGAAATCAATCATGCCGGTGGTATGGACGAAAACTTATGAAATAGAACAGGGAAGAAAAGGCCGTGCATTGACGTCGACTATGGGGGCCGCGGTTGATTTGCAAAATGAAGATTTGCGAAGAATGTTTGTAAACGCGTGTTACTGGTTGCTGGACCTAAAAGTGCCGGATAACGCGAATGTGAATTTTGTTACACCATACAAGCCGACGATGTTCGGTTTTGATGGATTTATTAAAGGTATTTTTCCAGAGAAATATGAAATTAAATAATTGGTTTTTCTCCCTTGCTGTTATAGCGCTATTGTGCGGCTGCGAAAGTTCCGACAAACGCGCGCTCAAACTTCATAAGGGATCGCATATTATTTTGATAGGTAACAACCTTGGTTCAAGAATGATGAACTATGGTTTTTTCGAAACGGATTTGCATGTGCGGTATCCCGACAGTTTGTTATACATACGTAACATGTGCGATGGCGGAGAAACACCGGGCTTCAGGCCACATTCCGGTCGCAAAAGCCCATGGGCATTTCCGGGCGCCGAAAAGTTTCAGACAGAACTCGCTACCAATTCGGAAAGTGAAGGACATTTCGAAACGCCGGATCAGTGGCTCACGCGGCATAAGGCAGATATACTGATTGCGTTTTTTGGTTTCAATGAATCTTTCGACGGTCCATCGAAAGTTGAAAATTTCAAAGCCGAGCTTGATACATTCATCAGGTATACGCTAAATCAGAAATACAACGGTATTTCCGCGCCGCAGCTTGCCATTATTTCACCCATTGCTTTTGAGGATCTTTCTTCGAAAATGGATCTTCCTGATGGAAAAAAAGAAAATGAGAATCTTTCGTTGTACACTGAAGCGATGAGGGAAATATGCGCAAAAAATAACGTACTGTTTGTTGATGCGTTTACTCCCTCTAAAAAATGGTTCGACAGTAAAGAAAGGCAACTCACCATCGACGGCGCGCAACTCAACGGCGACGGTTACGAGAAATTTTCCGGGTTACTTGCCGACGAAGTTTTTGGTAAATCAAAAGCAGTGGCCGAAGGGCATCGCGAGCTCATCCACGCAGCGGTGAAGGATAAAAACTGGTTCTGGCATAATGATTTTAAAATTCCGAATGGCGTGCACGTGTTCGGCAGGCGTTACGATCCTTTCGGACCGGACAACTACCCGGCAGAATTGAAACGAATCAGGGAGATGACAGATATCCGTGACCAGGCTATCTGGAAGGCAGCGAAAGGTGAAACGATGGATGTTGCGGCAGCAGATGCAAAGACAACTCCATTACCAGAGGTAAAAACAAATTACAATCCGAAGGAGAACGGTTCACTGAGATATCTTGACGGGCAGGAAGCTTTGTCGAAACTGCACGTAGCACCTGGCTATAAAATTGAATTGTTCGCGTCTGAAAAGGAATTCAAAGATCTTGCGAAGCCCGTTCAGATAACATTTGACAATAAAGGAAGATTGTGGGTGGCTACAATGCCAACATATCCTCACTATAAATCAGGCGACCCCAGGCCGAACGACAAGATCATTATTCTTGAAGACACAAACGCTGATGGTAAAGCCGACAGGGAAACTGTATTTGCAGACAGCCTGCATCTTCCGGTTGGTTTTGAAATTGCTCCCGAAGGTGTTTATGTATCACAGGGCACGAACTTTATGTTGTTTACTGATACGGATGGTGATGACAGGGCTGATAAAAAAGAGATTCTCCTCAGCGGCTTCGATGATCATGATACGCATCATGCGCACCACGCGTACACATCCGATCCTTCCGGCGCCATATACATGGGTGAAGGCGTATTTCTTCACACCAATGTAGAAACGCCTTACGGGCCTGTACGTGCAACCAATGGAGGATTTTACAGGTACAGCCCGCAACGTCATAAGCTCGAGCGCACCGCTCAGCTCTCCATTCCAAATCCATGGGGTATTGCATTCGATGAGTGGGGCGAAATTTTCTTTGCTGAAACTTCCAGTCCTGATATGCGATGGATGGTTCCCGGAACAGTGAAACCACGCTACGGTGAAGCAACGCATAAATCTTATAACCTGATTGAAGAAAAACACATGGTTCGTCCAACATCGGGTCTTGAATTTGTTTCAAGCAGGCATTTTCCCGACGACATCCAGGGAGATTTCCTGATTAACAACACGATCGGATTTTTAGGCACGAAAGAACACCGGCTCGAAGACGACGGCACAGGATATAAAAGCAGGCACAGGCAGGATCTTTTAAAATCGGATGATAGAAATTTTCGTCCCGTCGACCTTGAATTCGCGCCAGATGGATCATTATACATTGCCGACTGGCACAACATATTGATCGGGCACATGCAGCACAACGCACGCGATCCCCTCCGCGATCATTCACATGGCCGCATTTACAGGATCACCTATCCTTCGCGACCCCTTGTTCAACCGGCAAAAATTGATGGCGCCTCAATTGATGAGCTGCTCGACAATTTAAAGCTTCCGGAATACAGGACCAGATACAGGACAAGAAGAGAATTGCGCGGCAGAAACGTTGACGAAGTGTTACAACATTTAAAAACCTGGGAGGCTAAACTCGATAAAAACGATCCGAAGTACGAACACCACCTTACTGAAGCGCTTTGGGTAAGCTGGGGCATGAATAAAGTAGATCAGGATTTGTTGCGTGCTCTTCTTAAAGCAAAAGATTACAGGGCACGCGCCGCAGCGGTGCGCGTTGTAAGGTATACCGGTCACCAGGTGAAGGACCAGGTGGCCCTGCTAAAGCAGGCTGCAGGAGATGAGCACGGTCGTGTGCGTCTCGAAGCTATCGCGGCCGCTTCGTGGCTCGATAAAGAAAACGGACTTGCGGTGTTGAACGAAGCAGCGAAGAAGCCTCTCGATAAATGGATAGTGCACGCTTATGAAACCGCGCTCTCGCATCTCAACGACAGGCCTGTGAAAGTAGTGCAGGATATTCTCGGTGGCGCCGAGTTGAATGGAATGAGTCCTGAAGTATTTGTAAAAGGAAAAGAGATTTACAACAGGGACGGCTATTGCGCTACCTGTCACCAACCTAACGGAGAAGGACTGGTGAATTCAGGATTTCCTCCATTATCAGGAACGCCTTACGTACTCGGCGATGAAGAGAGGCTGATAAAAATTGTGTTGAAAGGATTGCAGGGACCGATAGAGGTAAACGGGAAGAAATATGAGGGCCAGGTGCCAATGACTCCGTTCGAAGGATTGCTGAATGATGAAGAGGTGGCGGCGGTGCTGTCGTATGTACGCGCGTCATTTGGCAATAAGGCAACGCCTGTTTCAGCTGCTAAAGTGAAAGCTGTAAGAGAACAGATAAAAAATAAGAAGGACTTTTACAACACCGACGATCCGGCTATTAAACATTGATATGAGGTGAAATTTCACCCAGGATTTCAGCCTAAAACCTGGATTTCATACGGCCGTTAAATTGTTCACTTATTTTTCAGGTGGTAAAAAATTATACCCGGAACCCCGCATAGAAGAATTTCGGTATATTTAATCACCATGCTACTGCTAAAGAAACCATTTCTTTTGCCTGCTGTTGTTATCTGTTTACTGTCCTGCAATAGTGAACCGGATACGCTGTTCAAAAGGCACTCACCAGACGAAACCGGCATTCATTTCACCAACCAGCTCGACTACAACGATCCCGTAACCGTACTGGAATTCGAATACATGTTCAATGGTGGAGGTGTAGCTCTAATAGACATCAACAACGACAGCCTGCAGGATATCATCTTCACAGGCAACATGGTGTCGTCGCGACTATACCTTAACAAAGGAAACTTACAATTCGAAGACATTACAGAAAAAGCCGGGGTCACTACGCAGGGTTGGTCAAATGGAGTAGCGGTTGTTGATATTAACCAGGATGGCTTCCAGGATTTTTATGTGTGCAAAGCCGGGAACTATAAAACACCCGTGGCGCAGATGCGCAACCTGTTTTTCATCAACAACGGAAATAATACTTTCACAGAGTCTGCCGAAAAAATGGGACTTGCCGAAGAAGGGTACGACATCCAGGCGGCATTCTTCGACTATGATAAAGACGGCGACCTCGACATGTACCTCCTCCGAAATGCATTTGTAAAGTATAACCGCAACGACTCACGTTACAAAACCGTCGACGGTTCTGCCGCTTCTACCGATAGATTATTCCGCAATAATGGCGACCTCACTTTCACAGATGTTTCAAAACAATCGGGCGTCACCATCGAAGGGTTTGGATTGGGAGTAAACATATGCGACCTCAACAACGATAACTGGCCCGACGTGTACGTTTCAAATGATTTTCTTTCCAACGATCTCATGTGGATCAACAACCAGAACGGCACGTTTACAAACAGGGCCAAAGATTATCTGCAGCATCAAACGTACAACGGAATGGGTAACGATGTGGCGGATTATAATAATGATGGGCTCCCCGATATCATTGTGCTCGACATGCTTCCACCCGACAACAGGCGATGGAAACTGACGATGGCGGGAAACGGCTTCGACGAATACGAACAAAATTTAGCGGTTGGATATGAACCGCAATTTGTACGCAACACGCTTCAACTAAATAACGGCGATGGCACATTCAGCGAAATCGGAAGAATCGCAGGCGTTGACGCAACCGAATGGAGCTGGGGGCCACTCTTTGCCGATTTTGATAATGATGGATGGAAGGATTTGTTTATTGCAAATGGTTTTCGCCAGGATATAAACAACCTCGATTTTGTTTGGTACGGAATAAAAGAATCAGGGGTGAGGGAAACCTTCACTGGCACACCCGACCAGTATCGCAAAAAGCGCCTCGAAACACTGCATGAACTGCCGGGCGTCAAGGTGCACAATTATCTTTTTAAAAACGACCGTGATCTAAAATTCAGTGATGCGTCGGTCAAATGGGGAATGACGACCGATGCTTACACGAATGGCGGAGCCTTTGGTGACCTCGACAATGATGGCGACCTCGATCTTGTTGTAAACAGTCTTGATGGCCCTTCATTTATTTATGAGAACCGGGCATCGACGGTTATGCCCGAACAGGGTTGGCTGAGAATTAATTTCAAAGGGCCGAAAGGAAATAGTGGAGGATTCGGTGCGAAAGTGTGGATATGGCAAAATGGAAAAATGCAGTTCAGTAATATGTCGCCTTATCGCGGCTATTTGTCTACGGTAGAACAAACTCTGCATTTCGGGATACAGAACACCGACGTAGATAGTTTGAAAGTGTTATGGCCCGATGGAAATGAACAGGTGTTGAAATCAATAAAACCGAAACAATCGATAACGCTTCATCACAGGGAGGCAAACATTAAAGCGCAACGTGAACCATCGGTTAAACAAAGTTCTCTTTTCAGTTCGAACGCCTCAACTGGTATTCAGTTTAAGCATATTGAAAACATTTTTGTTGATTTTAAACTGCAGCCGTTGTTACCACACATGCATTCAAGGGGTGGTCCCGGGTTAGCAGTTGGCGATGCAAATGGCGATGGCCGCGAAGATCTTTACATAGGAGGCGCATCCGGTTATAAAGGCAGTTTATATCTTCAGCAGCCGAATGGAAAATTTGTAGCGAAACAGTTGCCTGAACCAAATGACGCCGACAATATGGGCGTGTTATTTTTTGATGCCGACAGCGATGGCGACGCCGATCTTTATGTTTCTTCAGGAGGAACATCTATAGCGAAGAAAGACAACCAACTATATAAGCACAGGTTATATATTAATGATGGCAAGGCAAATTTTACGTTGATGCAAGATGCACTGCCTTCTGTTATCACACCGGCATCAAGTGTGATTGCTGCCGATTACGACCGCGATGGCGATCTTGATTTATTCGTGTGCGGGCGTGTGAGTCCCGGTGAATATCCTCTCTCACCTAAAAGTTTTTTGTTGCGCAACGATTCAGAAAATAAACAATGCCGGTTCGCTGATGTAAGCAATAGCAGCGGCGATAGCTTATCAGCATTGGGTATGGTGACCAGTGCGCTGTGGACAGATTTTGATAACGACGGTTGGATCGATCTCCTGGTTGCGGGAGAATTTATGCCACTTAAATTTTTCAAAAACGAAAAGGGGAAATTTCGCGATGTATCAAAAGAAACAGGTCTCGCTAATACCAGCGGATGGTGGAACAGTTTAGCATCTGGTGATTTCGACAAAGATGGAGATATCGACTACATAGCCGGCAACCTTGGGTTAAATGGTCCTTATAAGGCAAGCGCTGAAGAACCGGTATGTATTTATGCGAGCGATTACGATCGCAACGGCCGGATAGATCCAATCATGTGTCATTTTGAAAAGGGAAAAGAATACCCGGTTCATTCAAGAGACGATATGAACCGCCAGATTTCGTCAATGCGTGGTAGGTTTAAAACTTATCATTCCTATGCTACCGCCACTTTCCAGGAGGCGCTGAAACCTGAAGAAATCGAAAAGGCCTATGTAGTAAAAGCTGAAACCTTCGAAAGTTCTTATATTGAAAATCTCGGCAACGGAAAATTCAAAATACATGCACTTCCACTCGAAGCGCAATTTTCTCCGTTGTTTGCTATGCTCGCAAATGACTTTGATGGTGATGGAAATACTGATGTGCTCGGCGTGGGCAATTCGTATTCAACTGAAAGTCAAACCGGCCGTTACGATGCACAGGGCACTTTATTTTTGAAGGGTGATGGGAAGGGAAATTTTAGACCCGAAAGAACGGCGCTTAATCTCCAGGGAGATAATAAATCGATCGTTTCAATGAATTTGGCTGACGGCAACTCTTTGATTGTAATCGGTACAAATTCAGATAGCGTAAAACTGGTGACGGGAATTTCACCTGGAAAATCTGTCAAATTGTTGCCCGGCGACGCATATGCCCTCATCACGGGTACGGATAACCGAACGTACAGGCAGGAGTTTTATTACGGACATTCTTACCTGTCGCAGGGAAGCCGCACCTTTTCACCGCCCGCGAACGCAAAAGCTATAACCATATATAACTACTCTGGCGCCACGCGCGACCTCAAATAACGGTTCCCATTTTGGTAAATAGCTCCCGATACCGGAAGGGCGGGATCGCCAACATTTTTCTAACGTACTCAAAAACAGCGAACCACGTGTTGGTAGCAGATTTGAAACCATCTGATATAATCTGTACCAATGAATCGGCCAACAATCATAAACTTATTGAAACAGGTCTGTCACCTGTTACTCGCGCTAGCGGTGATTGGATTAGCATTAAAGTCTAAGGCGCAGAGTTGTCCGACCGCTGTTCCGGTTACCATCAACACAAATCCCAACACATATTATCCGGGTCTTAACAATCCGCTAAACGCGGGCGCTACTTCAATCTCTCTTGGAGCCGCTTCATCGGGTAATACACAGATTTCCGGCGGCGATCTGCTTTTGATTATACAGATGCAGGGTGCGCAAATTAATTCAGCAAATACAACCAGCTATGGTGATGGAGTAGCAGGTGGCGTCGCTTCAGGATACCTCAGCAACACAGAACTGTTGGCAGGAAACATGGAGTATGCGGTTGCAACTAATACGGTGCCTCTTGCTGGTGGAACTCTTTCTCTTCTTCATCCTACAACAAAAAATTACAGGAACGCCAACTTCGGCATTGATGGACAGTATCGCTTCCAGGTAATTCGCGTAGGTGTGTTTTATGATCTTACCCTCGGATCAACAATCACTGCACCGGCATGGAACGGTACGTCGGGGGGTGTTGTGGTGATGAGCGTTACAAACAATTTCAATTTCAACGGTCAAACGATCTCAGCGGCAGGCGCAGGTTTCAGAGGTGGAGCCGGGAGGCAACTCGCAGGCGGTGCCGGTGGATTAAATACAGATATTACAACTTCATCTACAAATAATTTCAACGCGTCGAAAGGTGAAGGTATCGCGGGTACGCCCAGGTATCTTAACAACAACGGCGCTTTGCTCGACAACGGCCCGGCAAATGAAGGTTATGCCAACGGTAGTTATGCAGCCGGCGCTCCTGGTAATGCAGGAGGTGGTGGAACAGATGGACGACCTTCGAGCAACGACCAGAATTCTGGCGGGGGCGGTGGAGCAAACGGTGGAACAGGTGGTCGCGGTGGAAACAGCTGGCAATCGAACCTTGTAACAGGCGGTTATGGTGGTGGAATATTTGTCGAACGCAGTCCGTCGCGCCTCGCAATGGGCGGAGGCGGTGGAGCAGGAACCACAAACAACGGAACAGGTACACCTGGCGCAGGTTTCGCTTCGAGTGGCGCGGCAGGTGGAGGTATTGTGATTATTGTGGCAAGAACAATTTCAGGAACAGGTACGATAAATGTAAATGGAGCGAATGGTTATACAACCGTATTGAATGATGGAACAGGTGGTGGAGGCGCTGGCGGCAGTGTTCTGTTGTATGCAAACAGCGGGCATTCGGCAATTACCGTGACCGCTAACGGTGGTGCAGGCGGTACCAACGCCGGCGGTAGCACTCCTCCTGAACATGGTCCGGGTGGTGGGGGCGGTGGTGGTGTTGTATACACTAATGCTTCGTTGAACGCGGCGACAACAGTTATAGGTGGCGATGCAGGCCGCACAACCGCAGGGAGTATGTACAATGCTACGGCCGGTAACGCAGGTGTGCTGGCGCAGAATATAATCATTAACGATATGCCCGTTCAGCTGCTTAATTGCAGTGTATTATCAACTGATAGAAATAAAACAAAACGTCGTGCGAACGAAGACGAAAAAATATTTTCTGTTGCTGTTAGCCCGAACCCTGTCAGGGATGCAAACGCTAAAATTAGTTTCACAGTAAATAAAAATTCTTCCCAGACCGTCAACCTTCGGATTGTGTCAATGAACGGAATTGTAGTTTGGCAGAAAAAGGTGAGTGCGCGTGAAGGTGTGAACACAGTTTCTCTCAGTGACCTTTCCGGAATTTCAAACGGCTTCTATTTTCTTCACTACCACGACGGACAAAACACCTCTACTTCGCAGTTAGTTGTAGGACGCTAAAACTTTTTCGTTATTTTCATAATGCTCACCGATGTTCCAGATCATCGAAGTCGATCATATGAAACAACGTTCACTATCCGCTTTTCTTTTTGCTTTAATCGTTCAGGTATTCGCCCACGCGCAAAACGCAGTTAAACCAGGCGCATTTATAGTAGAACCGCCAACCCTGATAAACCTCGGTTTCGAGTGGCAGATATCAGGCGATGACAACCGCAACGCGGAAGTAAAAACAGCCTACCGGATTTCCGGATCAAACCAATGGGAAGAAGGTATGCCGCTGTTAAGAATCGGCGGCGAACGCGTGTTCAGGCAAACCGAACACCTCGACTACACCGTTCCTCACATGTTTGCAGGAAGTATTTTAGATGTTACACCCGGCACAGAATATGAATGCCGGTTTACGATGTCCGATCCCGACGGAGTAGAGGGCGAAGCAACACGAGTTATCAAAGTACGCACGCGTGCCGAACCAAAAGCAGCTGAAGGTGGCAGGGTATTGCATGTTTATCCTTTTGAATGGAAGGGCGAAATGCAGCAGCCTTCGTTCCAGGGATTGAAAGCCGCATACTATGGATCGGGATTGGGCGACTGGTCGGTGGTGAGTGAAAAAACCGTGCAACCCGGCGACATCATAAAAGTTCATGCAGGCATGTATAAAGCCGATGCCCTGAATTATGTTGAACCAAATGGACTTTCATTCGACGGAACTTATGTGCTCACAGCAAAGGGAACAGAAGAAAAGCCAATCGTAATACAAGCCGCGGGTGATGGTGAAGTGATTTTTGATGGCAACGGTGCGCACACTCTTTTCGATGTGTCCGCAACTGCGCATCACATTTTCGAAGGCATTACTTTCAGAAACGCGGATATAGTTTTTGCCGCTGGTCAGAAAAGAGTAAACGGAGCTTCGAATTTGACTGTAAAAAATTGCAGGATGGAAGAAGTTGGGATAGGCGTTACCACAGAATTCGCGGGATCTAAAAATTTTTATATCGCCGATAATATCATTCTCGGTCGCGATGACCGCTACCGGCTTCGGGGCTGGGCTAACCCGGGTGTGTATCCTCCAAATCAATTGAACAGTTACATAGGTATTCGTGTATATGGATCGGGACACGTGATTTGTCATAATGCAGTTGCATTTTTTCATGATGGCATTGATGTGTCAACTTATGGTTCGCCTGAGAAAGAGCAGGATTTAAAAGCTGTGTCAATTGATATTTACAACAACGACATTCATCTCGTTGCCGACGATTTCATAGAGGCCGATGGTGGAGTACACAATATTCGTGTAATGAGAAATCGTGGCGTTAATGCCGGGCAATGCGGGTTAAGTGCACAGCCGGTATTCGGTGGACCGGCATATTTTATTCGAAATGTTTTATACCACATACCAAACGGTTTTGCATTTAAATTTTTGGCGAAACCTGCGGGACTGTACGTTCTGCATAATACGATCATAGGAGAGAATCGTGTTGGCGATATTTACTCAAACGCGCACTTCAGGAATAATTTATTTCTTGGCGCAGACGCTCCGCGGCATATTATTGCCGTGTTTCCACTCGCCACGGCTTATTCTACCTATGATTATAACGGGTATCGTCCCAATAAAAATGGCTCGCCTCAATATGTTTGGGCCGCGCCATCTTCCGGCGAAAGAACTAACTATGGTATCACCGTTAAAGAAAACGGAAAAGAATTTTCTTCGTTAAAAGAACTTTCTGCAGCGAGTGATTTGGAGAAGCACGGATTGGAGATTGACTACGATATTTTCAATGCACTGCAGGCGCCTGATCCCAAAAAACCTTACGGCGTTTATCATGCGACAGATTTAAGTTTTCAGCTCAACCCGAAAGGAAAAGCTATAGACAAAGGGGTGTCAATCCCTAATATCAATTCAAAATTTTCAGGAAAGGCTCCCGATCTCGGCGCACTTGAAGCTGGTGAGGCAGTTCCCGTTTATGGACCGCGCGGACAAAGAGATGAATGTTTTTATAGATAGATCAATCGTTTGAATCAGCCTGGAGACTCGCACCGGCAGTTGTTTTGATCGCTGAATTTACCGATATTCTAGTACCACGGAATTAATCTTCTTAACTCCGACAAATCGGGCCGCAGATAAATTAAACTTACTTCAAACGCGTTTGTTGCCGATGCGCGTGTTTGTCCCATTGTATAATCGTAACTGAAACCAACCTGTAATCCGTTTATTGAAAAACCTGCATACGGTATCAGCGCATCTTTCAGGCGGTGCCAAAGACCTAATTTCAATACAGTGTATCCTGTTTGATCGAGGAATATACCGTAGGCCATACCTATTGTTGTTTCATTATCGGCGCCCTGCCTCCGAAAATTTCCTGAAAAGTAAAGACTCTGATTAAATCCAACATCAATATCACCACCAGCTACCAGCGACCATAAAAACGGTTTCTTGAATTGCTCGGTCAGAAAGCTTTCATCCTTTTTCAAAATATTATAAACACTGCCTCCGGCGAAGAACGATCTGTCTTCTGCAGAAAAAGAATACATCGCGCCTGCGTTCACATCGAAATAATATTTCTTTCCATCACCCAACGCTTCTCCTACCGGTATCGACGGATTAAACTCACCATTATTAAATTGGTTCTCGAAATTCAACCTGCTGAAATCTATCCGCTTCTCATTATAAGTTCCCTGGAAACCTACACCTATCGACTGGTATTCATCCAACGCAATGTGATAACCCGAGCTGACGGCTATGCTGTTTCCCTGCACGGCTCCTTCAAGCGTCTGATCGTTTACCAGTACCAGCCCGAGCCCGAGAATATTTCCTTCTGCAAGGCGGTCCTGCATTATATGCGCATCGCCTGAAGCCGTTATCGTTTTATACGGCGAACCTGCATCGTTCCACTGGCTTCTGTAAGCGGCCGCAAGACGGTAGGGTCCTGTTGTTAATCCCGTTGCGGCAGGATTGATCAACATAGGCGTTGCATAGAATTGTGAGAAATGGGTTGACTGCCCACTTGCAACATGCATTATTGCAAATGTTGCAATCGAAAGTAGTAGCGTTCTCATCTCATCTGATTAAAACAGTTTTACCCGATAGTTTCAAGGGCGCGCCGTCTGAGGTCCTTCCCACCAAAATCCATGTATAAGTGCCCGGTGGCTGCAATTCCCCCTTGTACTTTCCATCCCATCCTTCGCCCAGCACACTTGTTTGATACACCATAGTTCCCCACCTGTTATATACTTTGAAATAATCGAGCCTGATAATATTGCCTAAGGGACGCAGGCGGTCGTTCACATTATTCCCGTTCGGGGTAAATGCGGTGGGCACGCCCACTTTAAGCGTGCTATTGTTACCACCATTGCCCGGAACAACTTTCACCAGCTGCGTATCAACTACGGAACATCCCTGTTCGTTAGTGATAGTTACTGTGTATTTAGTTTCTTTATCGATTCTTGCAGTTGGAGTGGCCGATGACGGATCATCAAGACCCGAATAGGGCAACCATTCATACGACTCACCCGTAATTCGCGCCGAGAGTAACACAGGTACATTCGGATTGGTGGTAAGGTCAGAATAGCGCACGCCGTTTGTGTTCAACTCAACTACTTCCGCAGTATTGGCAGCAGGACCGCTGCACACACCACCTTTTACAATTACACTATATGTGCCCGGCTGAATGGCATAAAAAGTTGAGGCTGTTTGTCCCGCTATCGTTTCGCCATTTAATTGCCATTCATAGGAGGAGCCACCTGTAGCGGTCAACGTTTGTCCTATACCGTTACATATGGCCGCAGATGCCGGGGTGATAGTACCCGCTGGCGTAGGTTCAACCGTAACCACTGCTGTATTAGAAGCCGGGCCTTTGCAGGATCCGTTGGTAATTTCAACGCTGTAGGTGCCACCTTCCTTAACTGTAATCTTCGGGCCGGTTTCCGGAAGCGGTAAGCCATTGCGTTTCCATAGATATGAAGTACCACCTGTTACTGTAAGCACCTGCGATGCACCCTGGCAAATGGTGGCCGATTCAGGAGTGATCGAGCCGCTCGGAGCGGTTGCTTTCGTAATCGCGACTGTATTAAATCCGGGCACTTCGCAAACTCCATTCTTAACAATTACGCTATATGTGCCTGTTTGCGTGGCGGTATATTTTGCGCCCGTTGCACCCGCGATAACCTGGTTATCTTTTAGCCATGTAAATGATGATCCGCCTGTAGCAGTAAGCTCCTGCGATCCGCCTTCGCAAATTTTTGCTGATTCCGGCGAAATAGTACCGCTGCCACACGGCGTAATGCGCCATGTTTGATTATGATTTCCTCCATCGATCTGGCCTCCAAAAAACCAGAGGGTACCATCCGAATGTGTCCATGCCGAACTACCCGACGATCCGCCCGGTTTATTGCCGGGCGCGCTTGAACCCCGCGTACCATATACTGCCGAAGCATTTTCAACATCGCCCTTTATAAATGTCCACGTGCCGTCGGCGATAGAATATTTCCAGGCGTTGTTCAGCGGACTACCAATCCTTCCATATCCTCTTCCCCCGAACAACCATAGATCGCCATTCGGATCCAGCCAACCCGATGCAGACATGCGCCCACCGGGGTGACCCGTTGATGTAGGCACACCCACTGTATCGAATTCAGGACTTTCATTTTTGTCGTCGCTTCCGCTCATCCACGCCCAGTTGTTTTGAGCGGGGTCATACAACCAAAGATCATTGTGAAGATCGTTACCCCTCTGTCCGCCATATAACCAGAATCGGCCCTGGTTATCCTTCCAGCCCGTGGCGCCTTGCCTGCCGCCAGGTGTATTATTATTTTGAAACTGGCCGCGTTGTCCATATCGTCCATTCCGGTCCTCACGTTTTTCACCTTTCATCCATGTCCACTGCTGAGAGGAAATCGAATAGCGCCAGACATCGTTGAGGCCCCCGGTTTCTTCACGTTCCGAAAAGCCGTATCCTCCGAAAAGCCAGAGATTGCCATCGTTATCCACCCACGTTGTAGAAAGATACCGGCCGCCCGGTATGTTGTCGTTATCGGGTTGTTCCTGCCTGCCATAATCACCACCGCGGTTAAGCCGGTTACTGCCGCCTATCCATGCCCATGTATTGGTTGACGGTGTATACTTCCAAAGGTCATTAAGCAGACCGGTGTTATTGCCGGCTGCATAGCCAGAGCCACCGAACATCCAGAAATTTCCATCCTTATCTACCCATGACGCCGCATTCTGGCGGGCTCCGGGTTGCTGAAACAGGGGAATTCCAATTATTCCGTAACGTCCCGGGTTGTCGGACGCTTTGTCGCCGTTCATCCATGTCCACTGGTTTGTTGATGGATTATACCGCCAGAGGTCGTTTAAAAGGCCCGATGATGATTCAGCGTTTCCGCTTCCACCGAATAGCCAGAAATTGCCCTGGCTGTCGGTCCACGTACAGGCGCCGTAACGGCTTCCGGGAATGTTTGAAGGAGAGGGAATGGCCGCGATGCCGTAGCTGCCGCCGGCATTGGCCTGTTTACTTCCGCCGATCCACGTCCATTGCTGCTGTGAAAAGGCGGGCTGTGCGAATAGCCAGATAAACAGTAGGGAACAAATACTTTTTTTCATAAAGTAGAGCATATGGATACATATCCATTTGGGGTTAGCAGGTAGGTCGGGGTGTGTGATATTGGATTGATGCAGGAGCCCGCGTGCCGGCAGGTGTTCCAGTGAAGGGATCATGGACAAACCGATCGGTTTATCACGTGAATAAGATGCTGGCAAGGTACCTTTTTTGAATGAAATCTCATAGGGGATGGCGAGGATAAGTGGCAAATATGTTACTTCAAATAACGTTCCACGGTCTGGCGAAGACATAAAAAAGGGGGTTTTTGACGGAAACCGAAAGATTTTGCTGTAATTAGTACCGTTTAAACCTCCTTATGCAAAAAACGGGCTCGCGCATTTTACTCTCTGCTACAGACCTTTCATTTTTTATGGGCTGCAACCATGCCACATGGCTCGACCTGCAGGTTGCCCTCGGCAAGCTCAATAAACCACCGAAATATGAAGACGCCGCACTTAAAACGCTGCAGGAGAAAGGGCAAAAGTTTGAGGAAGATGTGCTGAACAAACTCGTCAGTGAGGGCAAAACTGTCGTTAGGATTGGCCACGATTACCTGACCGCCGCCGGGGAAACCATCGCGGCGATGAAGAGCGGCGCCGATATTATCTACCAGGGCCGGCTCGAAGATGGTCAATGGGCCGGTTGGGCCGATTTCCTTGTAAAAGTTGACCGCAAAAGCAGGTTGGGCGACTGGTCGTATGAGGTGAAGGATACCAAATTCGCAAAACATACCCGCGCGGGATCGGTTCTGCAGATTACCCTCTATTCGGATATGCTTGCCAAAATTCAGGGAATACAGCCTGAACATATGTATATCAAAACGCCTGAAAAGAAAGAGCCCTACAGGGTAGATGACTATATAGCGTACTTCAGGCTGATGCGAAGGAAACTGCTGGACGCTATAGAACTAAAGGAGGAAGTGACATACCCGCACCCGGTAGAGCTATGCGATATCTGTAAATGGTGGCAGGTATGTAATGAACGAAGAAGAAAAGACGATCACCTGGCTTTTATAGCCGGTATGGGTTCTTCGCAAACCAGGGAAGTAAAAAACTGGGAGGTTCACACACTTAAATCGATGGCCATTCTGCCATTGCCCATTCCTCACGAACCGACAAGAGGAAATATTCAAACGTATGTCAAGCTACGGGAGCAGGCACGCGTGCAATTGCAGGCGCGCGAAGAAAAGAGGAACGTTCATGAGATTTTGCCTTTGCAGGAGGAAATGGGTTTTCATCAATTGCCAAAACCATCCGGGGGCGATATCTTCTTCGATTTCGAGGGCGACCCTTTCGTCGGTAGTACCGGGAGGGAGTATCTTTTCGGCTGGGTACATAAGGGCGAGTATCGTCACATCTGGGCAACAACCGACCAGGAAGAAAAAAAGGCGCTGGAACAATTTGTGGATAGAGTAATGGATACCTGGAATAATTACCCGGATATGCATATTTACCATTTCACGGCATATGAGCCATCCGCGTTAAAACGCCTCATGGGTAAATATGCAACAAGGGAAGACCAGGTAGACAGGTTGCTGCGGGGAAAAGTGTTTGTAGATCTGCATGCGATTTTAAAACATTCGGTGAGGGCGGGAGTGGAAGCATATTCGCTCAAGGAAATGGAAAGAATGCACAACTTCAAAAGGCAGCGCGATCTAAAGCTCGTGCGCCAGCACAAAACATTGTACGAAACACTTCTTGAAAATGATAACATCGATGTAGTTGAAGAAGAAACAAAAAATGTGGTGCGCGATTACAATATGGAAGATTGCATCTCGGCGCAAAGTTTGCGCGACTGGCTCGAACAATTGCGAGAAGAGGAAATAAGAAAAGGAAGTAAAATTGAACGGCCCGTTCGGAAAGAAGATGATCCCTCGGAGAATATTACTGCGCATCTCCAAAGAATTCAACCAATTTTTGAAGCGTTGACAAAAGATGTTAACCCGTTCGACAGATCTCTGCGTTCGGATGAACAGCACGCGCGTTGGCTGCTCGCTCATATGCTTGATTGGTACCGGAGGGAACAGAAATCGGTTTGGTGGAATTTTTTGCGTTTAAAAGATTTGGATGAAGAAGCCCTGCTTGATGAAAGTGAAGCGCTGTCGGGCCTCAGGTTCAATGGAAAGGAAGACGTTGGTAAGCAAAGCGTTGTCCACTACTATAATTTTCCTGACCAGGAAACAGAAATAAAGCAGGGAGAGAAAGTTGAATGTGATGATGGAAAATCCAGGGAAGTTGTTTTCCTGGATAAGAAAGAACGTGTTGTAGGGATAAAAAAAGGAAAGAAAGTTGCAGATTTTCACCCGAAGTATCTTATTCAGAAGAAAATAATTTCACAAAAAGAAAAAGAAGAATCTATTATCCGTTTTGCTCAATGGGTGGTTGACAATGGAGTTGATTCTTCTGACTCTCTTGCAGGTTATCGTGCCGGCCGCGACCTGTTATTAAGAAAACTACCGCGTATACGCGAAGCCGTAACCGCATCGGACAATGCGCAGGATAAAGCGGTGGATTGGGTATCAAAACTCGACAATGGTGTATTGCCGGTGCAGGGCCCGCCAGGCACCGGAAAGAGCCACACCGCCGCGCGTATGATTGTTGACCTGGTAAAACAGGAAAAGAGAATCGGAATAACCGCACTGAGTCACAAAGTAATTTCTTCCCTGATCGAAAAAGTAATAAAGGCAGCTAAAGATGAGAATGTGGATGTGCACATTGTGCAGAAGGCAGGAGATAACAACACTACTCCTCATCCAAATTGGCTTCTTGCACAGGAATACAACGAAATTGAAGCTGCGCTTCACAATAAAAAAACAAACATCGTGGCAGGCACCGCGTTTATGTGGGCCAGGGAGCAATTCAGAGAAGCCGTAGATGTTTTATTTGTTGATGAAGCAGGGCAATTGTCATTGATAGATACGATTGCAGTATCACATGCCGGAAAAAATCTCGTGTTGCTCGGCGACCCGCAACAGTTGCAGCAACCCCAGAAAGGCGATCACCCGGAGGGAACAGAAGTTTCCTCGTTGGCGCATATATTGGATGGAGAGGATACAATATCCGAAGAAAAAGGAGTGTTCCTTGATGAAACGTGGCGGATGCATCCTGCTATCTGCAATTATGTCTCCGAAATGTTTTATTCAGGAAGGTTGCACGCGCGATCCGCCAACAACAACCAGCAGTTATTGGGCGATACTTTTTTCAGAAAGCCCGGTATCCACGTAATAGAAGTATCGCACCAGGGAAACAGCAACCAATCTCCGGAGGAGGTGAAGGTTATTCAGCATACTGTTAAGGAACTTCTGAGTAAAAATGTTGAATACATCACATCAAAAAATGAAACACACAAACTCACTTCCGAGTCAATTAAAATAATTTCTCCCTACAATGCACAGGTAAATGCGATTTCACTCGCCCTTCCCAATATAAAAGTTGGTACGGTTGACAAGTTCCAGGGGCAGGAAGCAGAAGTAATAATTTTTTCAATGGCAACATCATCGCCGGCAGATGCACCGAGAGGAATGGATTTTCTGTACAGTCTTAACCGGCTGAATGTAGCGGTATCAAGAGCGAAAGCGGTGTTTATATTAATAGCAAATCCGGCCTTGTTCGAGCCGGATTGCCATTCACCACACCAAATGAAACTTGCTAATGCCTTATGCCGATTACTTGAAAGTTCGCATAACGGTAATTAAGAAACTTTGCTTAAAATTTAAATGATACGCTTGCAACAAAGTTTCTTGGCTTCTGAGGATTCACAGACCAGTACCCGATATAATAATCTTTGTTACCGATGTTGTTCATGTTAACCGAAACCCTGAAATCATCGGAGTTATAAAATATGCCGCCATTTAAAACCGTATATGAGGGCAGGTAGAAGTCGCCGGTAACTTCATTGTCGATCACTTTATACTGACTCGCATGGTTACCGCCAAAACCGATCCCGAAATTTTTCAATGCCCCTTCGGTTATCCTGTACGTTCCCCAAAAATTGATCAGGTCGTTGGGACCCTGGCCCCCGGCCGTTCTTCCGGGTGTTGAATAAAAATCGCCATCTCCCACAAGTACCTCAGAATGGTTATGTGCAAAGCCCGCGATAAAATTGAATCCTTTGTACGGATTTGCTTCGAGATCTATTTCAAACCCTTTGCTTCGCATTTTTCCACCCTGCAGGTAATTGTAAAAGTTATCGGGATCGCCGGTGACTCTATCACTCACAGTTATATTGTAGTAAGAAACAGTCGCGTTGAGTTTGTTGGCAAAAAGATTTGTTTTGACACCAAACTCCCATTGGTTGGCCTGTTCCGGCCTGAACGATTTTACTCTTGGATTACTTCCGTCCGGATCCGCCACCTGCATCGGTTCAACATTAACGAATCCATTCATGTAATTACCGAAAATTGAAATTTTATCGAGGATTGGTTGATAGAGAACACCAAATTTCGGAGAAACGGCCGTTTGATGATAGTCGTCATCCGGGTTGCTCTTTTCGCCTTTGCTATCAAAATAATCTATTCTCGCACTCACCATCGCGAGCAACGAAGGCGTTAGATTGATTACATCTGAAACATAAATGCTGTAAGCGCTGTTCTTCACGTTGCTGTTTGTTCCGCCTGAATTCGCCAGCAGCTGGTCGATAGATGCACGGGTAAGATAAACCGGGGGCAATGTGTCTCCTGGTGAAAACGGATCGGCAAAATTTTCGTCACCCTGTGGGGTAACATTCCTTATAAATCCATATCCCGAGCTGTTATCAACATTGTTTCGGGTAAACGCATCTAATCCCACCACAATCCTGTTTCTCATCGAACCGATACTAAAATCACCGGTGAAGTTTTGCTGAACGTCGGTGGTGCTCATCGTGCCCTGCTGGTTGCTGATATAGTGACCGAAGTTGTTGGTGCCTTCAACGTCGGGCCAGATGTATGAATAGTATCCATCCGATTTCGCCTCCCCGGTTGAAAATACCGTTTGCGAAGTCCATTTGTCGGACAGTTTATAAATCATCTGCCCCTGCATATTGAACCGCGGATTTTTAATGGTAAGATCGTTACTCGTAAAAGAAAGTTTGTTGTTCAGGTTAAGCTCTTCGATCGTCTTGTATTGCATCGGCTCTTCCCTGTTGCTGTGAAAGAATATCGGCGCAGCTGCTCTTTGCTGCTGTAAAATCTGCGTCATGAATTGAAACGACAGTCTTTCATTCACCTCATATGCAAACGAAGGCGCCACAAATAAAGATTTCATAAAGCCGGCGTCCTGGAAGCTGCCTTCAGAATGCAGTGCCGTGTTTAAGCGCAGCGCCACTTTCTTTGTTTCGCTGAGAGGCGCGTTGATATCTGCTGTAAGCCTGTTTAATCCGAAGCTGCCCGCAGAGTAGCTTATCTCCCCTCCAAACCTGTCAAAATATGGTCGCTTGGTTACTGTGTTGATAATACCGCCATAGGCAATAAGGCTCGCGCCGAATAATGTTCCTGTGGGCCCTTTGATAACTTCAATACGCTCTATATCCGCGGGATCAAGATAACCGCTCGTGAGTCCGGGCAAGCCGTTGTACATAGTCGGCTGAACTTCCAAACCCCGCAATGCAAAATAAGATGCGCCATCGCCGTATGCCCTGCCGGTAGATTCCCATGTTCTTGAAATGCCCGGCACGTTTTTCAATGCATCATCATAGTTCACATTCCCCTGCTGCTTTAATGTTTCATTTGAAACCACACTGTAAACCTGCGGATTTTCAAGATATTTCAATGGCAGTTTGGCGACAAACGGACTTTCTTTTTTTAGTTTGTTTGCCGTAACAATTACCTCGAGAAGTTGTTGTGCGTTTTCACTGAGTGTGATATCCGGTATGTTTGTTTCTCCGGGTTTTACTTCGATTTTTAATTCCTGGCTTTTCAGTCCCGCGAAAGAAGCATGAAGCGTATACGACCCTGGTTGAATTCTTCTTATTTCGTAGTGGCCGAGTTTGTCTGAAATAGCGATTTTCCCGGTCCCTTTTAGCGATAAGGTTACCGATTCTGCCGGGTAACCGTCGGATGTTTTAATTGTTCCTTTAATAATTCCGGTCTGTGCGAAAATTATAGTGCTTGTCAGCATGAACAAGCTGAGTAGGATTATTCTCACGGTCAATTTGTTTAATTGGGCGTGAAGCTATCCTATTCAAAAGCCGCCGCTTTTTGCAATCGGGAAATTAATTTTCGCAATAAGAAATATTAGCCGTTCAGGAAACGAGTTCTTCCTTCGCCACCTTGTTATATTCATCTATCAGCCTGCGCTGAACATCGAATGGTACAGGGGCGTATTCTGCAAAGGTCATCCTGAATTTAGCCCTGCCCTGCGTAATCGATCGGAGCGACGACGAATAATCCTGCATTTCCGATAATGCGACACGCGCGGAAACTTTAGTAAAATGACCTTCAGTATCCATCCCTTCAATTACGCCGCGCCTCGTCTGCAAATCACCGATGATAGAACCGGTAAGGTCATCCGGGCAAAGCACAGTAAGTTGATAGATCGGCTCGAGTATTTGCGGGTCGGCCTGCTGGAACGCCTGTTTAAAGGCTTTTAGTCCCGCTATTTTAAATGAAATATCGTTGGAGTCGACGGGATGCATTTTACCATCGTATATGCTCACCCGAACATCGCGCACAAGAGACCCGGTTAAAGGACCTTCGTGCATTTTTTCCATCACTCCTTTTAAAATTGAAGGAAGAAAGCGCTGGTCTATCGCGCCTCCTACAATACAATTGAGGAATATGAGCTTTCCGCCCCATTCAAGTTTATATTCATCACGGCCGCGAACATTCAGCCCCTTCGGATCAGGCATACCTTCGTAATACGGTTCAACCTGCATATATACTTCAGCAAACTGACCCGCTCCGCCGGATTGTTTTTTGTGCCTGTAATTTGATTGTACCGACTTGCGTATCGTTTCGCGGTAAGGAATGCGTGGTTTTGAGAATTTAACCTGGAGATTTTTTGCGATGTGCTCCAGCTTCCATTTGATAACAGAAAGGTGAAGCTCGCCCTGGCAATGAATCAATGTTTGATGAAGCTCTTTCGACACTTCTACAATTACAGTGGGATCTTCTTCCTGCACCTGGTGCAGCGCGAGGGATAGTTTTTCTTCGTCTCCTTTCTGCGTGGATTCAATCGCTACCGTCATTAACGGTGTAGGGAAGGCGATTGGTTCCAACTCATAATTTTTTCCTCTTGAATGAAGCGTATTGTTAACGTGTGTATGCTTCAGCTTGATGGTTGCGCCGATATCTCCGGCCACCAGTTCATTCACGGGGGTGCGCTTTTCGCTTTCTACGATAAACAGCTGGTTTATTTTTTCAGTCACCCCGTTCGATTCGTTGATCAGCTCCATTCCCGGTTTCACCGTTCCTGAGTAGACCTTGAAGTACGACGTTTCGCCAATATGCGGTTCGGCTGTTGTTTTATAAATGAATATGCATGTTGGTCCGTTCGCATCGCAGTTTAGTTTTTCACCCGACTTGCTGATCTGCGGTGGCATTTCGTTGGCGCTGGGACAAACATTATCTATAAAGCCCATTAACCTGCCGCTTCCCATATTCTTTTTCGCGGAAATGCAGAATAGCGGGAACATGTCGTGATTAATCATTGCTTTCTTGATACCCGTTTTCATTTCGTCTTCGTCGAGCTCACCTTTGTCGAAATATTTTTCCATCAGGCCCTCGTCGTTTTCGGCGATCGCCTCTATCAGTTCCTTATGCAGACGTTCTGCTTTTTCTTTTTCTGAATCGGGGATGGGTAATTTTTTTGGCTTGCCTCCTTCCGGGGGAAACTCATAGACAGTCATTCGCAACACGTCAACAATAGAGTTGAATTCAAGTCCCGGATTTAATGGATACTGAACAACCACCAGGTTCCTGCCGAAATGGTCCTTTGCCTGGGCAACGGTGCGGTCGAAATCGGCCTTGTCCTGGTCGAGTTTGTTTACCGCGAAGATCATCGGCGTTTTGAATTCTTCTGTATACTCCCAGATGATGTCTGTTCCCACTTCAACGCCGAAGTTTGCATTGAGGAGCATCACACCGGTATCTGCGACCCTTAACGCTGAAAGTACCTCACCGGCGAAGTCGTCGTAACCCGGTGTGTCGATGATGTTGATTTTATATCCCCTCCATTGCGTGTGCAACAGCTTTGAGAAAATAGTATTCCCTCTTTCCTTTTCGAGTTCGTAAAAATCTCCGATGGTATTTTTTTCTTCAACGGAGCCTCTTTTGGTGATCAGGCCTGCTTCAAAGAGCATGCATTCGGCGAGAGTGGTTTTGCCGCTGCCGGCATGACCGAGCAGCACGATGTTTTTTACGTGAGACGTATCAAAGTTAGCCATAGCAAGCGTATTTGTCTTTCAATTTAAGAAACCCCGAAGTGAATAAAAAAAATAACTGGTGAGCGGCCGGTAGCGGGTTTTGCGCAGTTGACACGATATTTTGGCCCGTTCATTCGGGCTTGTATTTGTATCCGCCGGTTGAGATGGCATATTTGTTCACAAAAAACGAAAAATGAAATCTCTACTGATATTTATTCTTATGTCTGTTGCAGCGGCTGGTGCTGCGCAAACAGTCAATACAGTTCCTTCATCTGTTATTACCAGTGATTCAACATACTGGATGATTTCTACGGTGTCAACGATGGGATACGTGAATACTACTCCCGGGGCGTATTATAACACGTATAAGAGCGGGGGAGGGATGATTGTGAAATTCAAATTCAGGGAAAATAACCGGTTTGAGTTCCAGCTTTACGTGCAGGTGAATACATATGGCATTGAAAACGAAACGTGGACGCAGATTGAAGGGACAGTGGAGTTTAAAAAAGATGAAAAGGGACAGCAGGTGTTTACTACAAAAGCGGAGAAAGGGGTTTACAGGATTAATAAGAATGGTGCTGTCAGTTCACGTGCGGTTACCGGGAGCGAGTTGAAATCGCAGCATTCAAATACGTATTTATGGGAGAGGACTACGTTGGCCGACGACCCGAAGAATGTGTACCTGTTGATGGTTGATCTGGATGCTCATCCTGAAGCGGATATTAACAATCCGAAGACGATTGATCCGTCATGGGTTTCGAAGTTTCATATCCCCGCCAGTTAATCAGAAAGAGAAACAAAGCGGAGAAAGAATATAGCGCTCCCGCTCTCTTTCTCTACACTGTCTTAATACCCCTTCTCCTTATCCACCACATTCATCAACGGTAAACCCAGCGAATACCTCCTCACATTCTCAACAAGCAACGCATTCATCCTCACATCGCGGCTCGCCGCCTCCGTAGAATTATGTGCAGTAATCACAAGATTCGGGCATGTCCAAAATTCATGATCAGGAGGAAGCGGCTCCGGCGTAGCCACATCAAGACCCGCGCCGCGAATTTTTTTATTTTTCAACGCGTCAACAAGTGCAGCATTTTTCACCAACCCGCCACGCGAAACATTTATAAAATAAGCGGTTCGTTTCATTTTACCGAAAGCTTCTTCGTTGAACATCTCGCGTGTTTCTTTAGTAAGGGGAGCCGCACTCATCAGCACATCCACCTGCGGCACCATCTCCATAAACCATCCCGGGTCATGCAGTTCTTCAACAAAAGCCGGTTTGTGCATCGGCTTGGCATCAGTAGCAAGCACGCGCATATTGAACCCATAGTGTAACCGGCGGGCCGTGTCCGATCCTATACCGCCCATACCAACGATGCCGATCGTTTTATTATACAGATCTTCCATCACGGTACCATCAGAAGGATTACGCTTCCATTGTTTTTTCTCGAAACTGGGAATTGCAAGCTGCACAAGACCACGGGTCAGGCTCAGCAACAATGCAATAGCCTGTTCCGCAATAACAGGAGAAAATATTTTCTGCATGTTTGTGAGCACAAGAGGATGGGCGATCACTTCTTTTGGCATGTTTTCAACGCCTGCATGCATCACCTGCACCCATTTTAGTTTTTTCGCTCGTTGCAGCATCGAAGCGTTAACGTCGCCAATCACTACTTCCGCATCTTCGAGAGCCGCAGAAGAATTGTCGTTAACAATTTGCAGGTCTATGTTCCTGGCAACGGTTTTAATTTTTTGCTGGACATCTTTGTCGAGATCGTTGGTGCTTACAATCTTAATCTGCCGATCCGGGTTGAGTTGTTCAACTGGTTGTGCAGTATTAGCCAACGAAGGTAATGGAGTGAAATCAGCAACAGTTGCGGCTCCTGTCGCACCAACCGCGGTAATGAAACCGCGGCGGGAAAGATGAGAATTTCCCATACACCAGAATTTTGAGTGATTCCGAATTTACAAAAAATCACTCACCATAGCTGTTCCAGGCTTTTTTTAGTGTAGGTAAAATTTCTCTCGTTGAAGTAGGTGCTTGTACTTTTCTGCACTTTCAGCGGATTTTTCCTGAACAACCTGCTCAGCATGGCCACCGGCACGAGGAACACGAAAAATACGATGCCAAGTATTACTTTGTTCATCACAAACCCGAGCAGCTCCGCGAATTTCATCCACAGGTTATGTATCAGCCGGCTTAGCGCAGGGATCAGAATTCCGATCGCGCCTGCAAGCAGTGCGCCGTAAAGAAAGTAGTCGTTCCGGTTAACCAGGTACAGTATTATGAGTACGATGGCAAAAATGAGCATCGTACCCAGGTGCTTATCCTTATCCTTCATTAGAAAAGAGTATAAATAAATGGTGCAATAGCGGAACCGCCGGCAAATACAATAAGAATACCTATCAGCAACAAGATAAAGATGACAGGCGCCAGCCACCATTTTTTACGGCTGGTGATGTAGTTCCACAATTCTTGTAAAAAGTTCATTTTGCAGTTTTTTTAGTCTAAAACAAATTCTGATCTCCAATCCTGGGTTTCTTCCCACTTTGGTTGTTTCTTTTTATCAAATATAAAATCGCCGATAACCAGGTAATCCATATCTGTTCTCATAAAGCAGCGGTACGCGTCTTCAGGGGTATTGACAATCGGTTCACCACGAACGTTAAAGCTTGTATTGACCAGCACGGAATAGCCGGTTAGCTGTTTAAAAGTGTTCAACAGGTTCCAGAGACGTTCGTTCGTTTCCTTGTGTACGGTTTGCAACCGCGCGGAGTAGTCGATATGTGTTACCGCGGGAATATCGCTGCGAAGAAAATACAATTTATCAAGAAGACCGTTTTCTTTAAAATCAACCGGATAGGGAATCTGCCGTTCGTTCTTAACCGGTTTTACGATAAGCATGTACGGCGAAGGTTCCTGTTGGTTGAAATACTCCGAAACATCTTCTGCCAGAACTATCGGGGCGAATGGCCTGAACCCTTCCCGGTATTTTATTTTAAGGTTAAGCTTTTTCTGCATGGTGCTGTTTCTGGCGTCGGCGATGATGCTCCTGGCTCCCAGTGCGCGGGGTCCGAATTCCATCCTCCCCTGGTGCCACCCGATTACAGCTCCTTCCGAAATAAGCTTTGCCACTTCTTCTGTTAATGCTTTTTCGTCTTTATATTCAACCGCTTCCGCGTTGTACTTACGCATCAACGCTTCCACTTCGAGCGATGAAAATTCGGGACCGAGGTATGAGCCGCTTAGGTGATCGAGCTTGCCATTTAATTCCTTACGTGGCTGTTCATAATAAATATAGTATGCCGCCAAAGCCGCACCCAGCGCGCCTCCCGCGTCGCCGGCAGCAGGCGTGATAAAGATGTTGCGGAATATTTTCGCCTCGTCGAGTTTGCCGTTTGCAACGCAGTTAAGTGAAACACCACCGGCCATGCACAGGTTGTTGGAGCCGGTAAGCCGTTTTGCTTCGCGGGCAAGGTTTAACACCGCTTCTTCCGTAACCTGTTGTATCGCGAGCGCGAGGTTACAATGATTTTGCTCGAGGTTACTCTCACCTTTTCTCGCGGGGAAACCAAACAACTTCTCCCACTTATCTTCTTTTACCATGGTGAGGCCAACAGCGTAGTTGAAGTATTCCTGGTTGAGAAACAGCGAACCGTCTTCTTTCAGGTCGACAAGATTTTTTTTGATCAGCTCAACATAACGGGCTACTTCAGGTGAGCCTGGAATTCCGTACGGTGCAAGACCCATTAGTTTATATTCTCCCGAATTCACCTTGAAACCAAGAAAATACGTGAATGCAGAATATAATAAGCCAAGCGAGTGAGGGAAGTCGAGCTGCTTTAATATCGTAATATTATTTCCTTCGCCTTTGCATATGGATGCGGTTGCCCATTCGCCTACCGCATCGATCGTGAGTATCGCCGATTCATTGTAAGGTGAGGGATAATATGCGCTGGCCGCATGAGAAAGGTGATGCTCAGGGAAAAGAAATTTTATTTTTTTCCTGTCGAGCTTTTCAATTTTGTCGAACTCTTCCATGATCACCTTCCGTAGAAAGATCTTCTCCTTGATCCATACGGGCATCGAAGTGATAAACGATTTTACTCCTTTCGGTGAAAAGTTGTAATAAGTCTCGAGCAGCCTTTCAAATTTCAGGAAGGGCTTATCGTAAAATACAATCGCGTCGAGTTTATTAAGCGAGGTTCCTGCGTAATTCAGGCAGAATTCAACGGCATTGCGTGGAAAGGAAGCGTCGAATTTCTTCCTTGTAAAGCGCTCTTCCTGAGCGGCGGCAATAATTTCACCGTCGACAATAATCGCAGCGGCTGAGTCATGATAAAACGCGGATATTCCCAGTATCGTCATTGGGTCAAACTTTATTATTCAACGGTAAAACATAGCACAGGAAAACGGGGGGTCTGTCAGAAACGAATTGGATAATGTATCTTGAAGAAGGAATAAATATACAACAAGTTTCTTTTATGTCAAGACTTAAAAAGGTTTGGTCTGAAATTAAGTATTGGTTCTTCATCTTACTTTTTCTCGGTTTACTTTTTGAAATGGTTGCGAGTATGATGCTCTACCGGAAATACACAACCGGAAAATTAGCAATACTCCATTTTACAAAAGAACTATTCAAAAACGACGACGCCCATGCGACCAGTAATTTTACTTACGAACCATGGATGATGTTCAGGATTGCCGATTATCATTCGCAGCGCATTAATGTAAACGGCTTTGAACGAAACAGCTCGCCTGCTCAATTCATTAATTCATCGTCAAAGGATACGGTGGATATATATTTTTTCGGAGGGTCTTCAATGTTCGGCGTCAGTCTCGCCGATGCGGAAACAATTCCATCACAGTTCGTTAAAATAGTACAAAAGAACAATTCTGTCAAGAGTATAAGGGTACGAAATTTTGGAGTTCCCCATTATTACAGCAAACAGGAACTGGTACTCCTTTCCTCCCTTATCTTTTCGGGCAATAAACCCGATATAGCCGTGTTCCTCGACGGGATGGAAGATTTTTATTCGGGAAGAATGCTGTATTACGACCGCCCTTATTATTCCTACGCTTTGCAGCAGGCATTCGATGGAAAGATGTTTCAGAAGGGCGGTGCCAGGTTCATCGATACCACCGCTCAATTGTCGGAACTGCCTGCAGGTATCGACCCCTCTGAATATAACGATGACCTATATTCGAAATTTGTCGCCAACCTCAAAAACCTTTCCATGTTGTGCGACAGGGCTGGAGTAAAAAGTTATTTTTTCTGCCAGCCGGTCCCTTTTTACAAATACAGTGCGCGGGATGCGGCACTGCAAGGCGATTTTTCGCGATTCAACAGCATTTATCCCATGCTCGAAAAAAATGCAGACAGTATCCGCAATTTCTTTTTTCTCGGCAATATGCTGCAGAATGAAAATGCCGCAGCATTTGCAAACGGCTTGAATTATTCGCCGGCCTTTTCTGAAAAAATAGCGGCAGCACTGTACGACACCCTTAAAACCGACCTGCAATGACAACAAAAACCCCTGGCAAAAAACCCCTCGGCACAGTTGGAAAAATTATCCTGTCATTTGTGTTAATGATACTGCTTCTTGTTGTAGTTGAAGGTGTGTTGAGCATTATTCTTTACCAGCAAAAAGCTCCCGAAAAGCTGGCTTCAATAGAGATGGTAAAGTTGATTAAGAACAGGTTCGTGCAACGCACGTTCCCTGTTAACGTAGAGCCCCATTACCTGGTTCGACCCGATTCATCAAAAACGGTTAACAAGACAATAGCCGACGAAGCCATACAGAGCAACCACTTTGTTGAACAGTCGTGGATTGAATTCCGGAACATGGATTTTAACGGCAAATACATGCATATGAGCGGATTGAACCGCCGCACGAATCCTGATTCATTTTTTACATCGTCGCCTGATACGGCCGACATTTATTTTTTTGGAGGATCAACTATGTTTGGTTTCAATGTACTCGATAATGAAACGATTCCTTCGCAGTTTGTGAACTTGTATAAGGAAAGATTTCCCCAGGGTAAATCTATCCGCGTTCACAATTTCGGCATACCAACTTACTACAGTTACCAGGAGCTGATGCTGCTTTCAAATCTTATTTACAACGGGCACCGCCCTGATTACGCTGTGTTTCTCGATGGTATCAACGATTTCTGGTTCGCGACGTCTGCTTATTACAGGCAATCGTATTTTTCTTACGTGTTCAGGCAGGTGTTTGATAAAGGATTGGCATCAAACGGAGATTTTCAACTTGTAGACAGTGCCGATAATATGTTTTTGGATCCGAAGAATATTCCACTCGATCAGTATAACATTAAATTGGTGACCAATTACTTTGAAAATATTCAAAACAGCAGGATGATGTGCGATATGATCGGTGCGAAGTCGTATTTCTTCACGCAACCATCTCCCTTTTATAATTACGGTAATCAGCAAAAAGATCCTATTTGCTTCAAGGACACGAATACGCGTTACAACTACATTTATCCGATAGTGAAGCAGCGCGCCCCCGAAAATGGGGTTGTTTTTCTTGGCGATATGCTCCAGGATGAACAGGGCTATCCTTTTGTTGATGGCCTGCACTACTCGCCCGCATTTATCCGGAAAGTAGCTTCAAGAATTCTCGATGAGATGAAAATCAACTGACGGCTCAAAGGGCCCCGGCCACTTCCCTGGCTGTTTTAACCCATCCGAATTTCATGGCGAAGTTTTTCAGCATCGCGTTATGAAGATCCGGGGCGAATGAAGATACCGCGTCGCTCACCACGGTCGTTTTATAACCGTAATGAAACGCTTCCCGGGCCGTTTCCTCTACACAAATCTGGGTAACGGTACCCGTTACAACCAGTGAAGTAATATTTAGTGATTTCAAAATGCTATCCAGTTGGGTTCCATGAAACGCGCCATAGCCGTACTTTTCAATGATGATGTCTGACTGCCCGGGCTTTAATTCATCAATGATTTCCGCACATTCAAGTTCACCTTTCGCGTCCTCGTAGCTGCGTTTAAAACCTTTTTTGCATGCGTTAACAGGAGCAGCAAGCTTTGGCGACCATTGATAGATGAGCGACGGCTGGGGAGTTGCGAGAAACTTCGTATAAATTACCGGCAGGTTTTTTTCTCTGAAAATGTTTATCAGCTGCTGGTTCGCATTGATAGTGTTCCGGGCGTCCGAAACTTCCATAGGCGCACCTTTCCTCACAAAGTCGTTCTGCATGTCGACAATCAGCAAGGCAGTTTTAGATTGAGGTTGCGCCTGCAATGAACCGATGGCCCCGGCGAGGACAACCGCGAACAAAAAGCCCTTCATATTTTTTATCTGAATGTACGGATTAACTGCAACTCGATACATATTTACCCCGAGTTGCGGGTAGTGAGAAACCCCCGCAGCGCCATCATAATTTTGTAGTTACGGCGCCCCGCGAGTATCTTGGCCAACTATCTATGAAATACTTTACACTGCTGCTTCTTCTGTACACATACACCCTCTGCGCCCAGAACAAACGTGAAAATTTTTCAATTGATCCCTCAGAACAAACGGTTCCCGGGTCACTTTATAATTCTATCGAGTTTAAAGACCTTCGCCGTGATACCACATACCTTGGGGTGGTGCAGGTTGGCCTGATGAACGCAAAAGCGCGTGTGGTGGCAAAGAACCCTTTACAGGAGCAGTTCAACGTACTGATGGCGAGCCTCGCCGGTTCCGACGCAAAGCAGGGGAAACTGCTGCTCACCTTCAGGAGATTTACTTTCATGGAAAGAACTACTGCCACAAAAGAAACCGGCTTCTTCTTCGTACGCGCCGATCTCTACGAAAGTAATAACGACGAATATCGCTGGATAAGCACCCTCGACACCATCGTTCAGTTTAACGCAATGGACGTTACGCAAAAACTACTTCGCAAAGGAGAAAATCTTATCACCAGTTTTTTGAAAGAGAATCTTACCAAAACTCCTTCATCGCCACGCGCATACTCGCTCCACGAAACATCCAGGATCGACAGCATCCAGAAATCAGATCTCGCTGTTTACACAACAACACAATTTACGCCCGGCCTCTATCCAACATACGAATCGTTCCGCGATCAAAAGCCAACCATAACTGATTTCAGGACGGAAGAAAAAAAGAACAGCTTAAAAGCTGTATTCATCCCTGTAAACGAAACGGGCGGGTTAAAGAAAATTGACCCCGACGACTACTATGCTGTTGTACACAACAACACCACTTACGTTGCTACAAAAGCCGGCTACTATCCTTTGGAAAAAATCGGCGAAGATTTTTACTACACTGGTATTATAAAATCGTTCAGAGCGGGAACAGCGATGATGTTCGGGCTCTTAACAGCCGTAATTATAGGACCGAAAAAGGATCCTACGCAATTCAGAATGGATCACATCAACGGAAGTTTTCTCTACAACGGTCGTGTGAAAGATGATGATGATTAAAGCCCCGTCGCTACGGTTTTCGATCCCCTGTCTTTAATTAAACTTTTTCGCACATTCATTTTCCTGAAAGCATCAACGGGATGCAGGGTGGCTCCATCGCGCAACCGCGCTTCTGCAACAATGGCGCGCACGTCGGTGCGGTAAGCATGTTGAAGAATTTCCTGGCACAACGTTACGTCGTTGTTCATCTGTGCATCGTTCAGTTTTTTCCTGTCTACCATCAGCGACTGCGCATACGAGATCATAATCGCTTCAACAGATTGCAGCAAATCTTCAAGAGGATCCTTTACATTATGCGACGCATCTATCATCCACCCCAAATCTGTCGCATGATTCATTTTTCTTTCATCCATTCCTGCAACAAGCTCGTTGAATATCAAAAACAATTGATACGGATTGATGCTTCCTACAGTAAGGTCATCATCACCGTATTTTGAATCATTGAAATGAAAACCGCCCAGTTTTCCTTCCATCAACAACAAAGCAACGATCTGTTCAATGTTTGCGTTGGCAAGATGATGTCCGAGGTCAACAAGTGTATAAGCTTTCGGTCCAAGCTTCGACGCATATAAGTACGACTGTCCCCAATCACCAACGCTCATCGAATAAAAGTTCGGTTCGTAGGCTTTGTACTCAACAAACATTTTCCAGTTTGCGGGTAACGCCTCATACACTGCCTGTAAACTTTCAAGAGTATTTTGAAAGGCTCTTTTGAAATTCAATTGCCCGGGGAAGCATGATCCGTCCGACAACCACACTGTCAGCGATTCGGAGCCCAGTTCCGCACCGTGCCTGATCACCTCAATGTTATGTTCAACTGCCTGCCGTCGCACTGCTTTATCAACATGCTGCATCGATCCGAACTTGTAACTCAGCTCCTGGCCAGGCTGATCCTGGAAGGTGTTTGAGTTCACTGCGTCGAAACGTATGCCCAACTGTGCCGCAAAAGCTTTTATCGCGTTAGGATTCGAAGGAATATCCCAGGGTATATGCATCGAAATCGCGCCGCTCGATTTATTCAGCGAATGCAGCAACCCTACATCTTCAATTTTTTCTTCAAGGTTTCCGGGTTCACCTGCACCCGCGAATCTCCCGAAACGCGTGCCACCACTTCCAAGCGCCCAGCTTGGTATGGCCACCTGGAAATCTATGAGCTTCGCCACCACATCCTCAATACCGGGGAAGCTCTCCGCGATAAACCTGAATTTCCGCTGATGTTCTTTTAACAACGGTTCGTTAAACTCTTCTACTGCACGTTTTTCTATCCGCATAGCAATCACGTTTTTATTTTAAGTTTTTATTTTAAGGCATTACCATAGCCCACAAGCACCACAGAACCCAAAATGGCCAGAATGCCAATAGTAATAGTGAGTTTTGTTTTAGAAGACACACCCTTCCATTCCTTCATCGCAATACCCCATAAGTTGGCCACAAGAATAATAAAAGCCATATGCAGTATCCATGAACTCGCGCCATTGCCCAATTTACTTTCACCCATCCCATAAAAAAAGAATTGCATGAACCATATTGTTCCTGCGAGCGCCGAAAAAAAGTAATTGTTCGCGAGCGGTGTCTTTTTATTGGTGTAGTCACCAAAAGTTTTGTTGCGCGCGTTTAATATTGAACACCAAATTAAATTAGTGGTGAGCCCGCCCCACAGCAAAACAACGTAGGTAACATTGTTCTGGTAGAGAAACTCAACAGTCTCATTGGGATTTGACGCTTTCCACGCGTCATTTGCAACCTCCGCCATCGGTGTACCCGCTTCAATTCCATAATTAAAACAGGCGCTGAGAATGCCGGAAATCGTACAAACTATTAAACCTTTTATAAGGTTGAACTCTTTTACGCTATCCTGTTTTTTCTCCTGTGGTAATTCACGCTCCTTCCTCACGCCGGCATAACCGCATATTACAATGCCGATGAGACAAATAATAATACCGGCAAATACAACCTGCCCCCACGGGGTGGTGATAAGGTCGTTGAAAGTGGTTTTGCCGTCTGTTGGAACAAAGTTGTAATAGATAGCAGGGACCAATGAACCAAATGCCGATGTAAATCCGAGCAACACCGAATTTCCCAGTGATAGCCCGAGATATCTCATCCCCAATCCATACATCAACCCCCCGATTCCCCACAGTACGCCCCAGAAGAATGTCCACGTAAAAGTCGATACAGGAGTCTCATCAATTATCCTCGCGAAATCGGGAACGGTGATCCATGCTGCCAACGGTGGTATGATGGCCCATGAAAATAGCCCCCCGATGATCCAGTAACTTTCCCAATGCCATCCTTTTACTTTTCTGAAAGGAACATAAAAACTGCCCGAGGCAAAACCGCCGATGAAATGTAGAAACGCGCCTAATAGTACCTGCATAGCCGATTATTAGAAATTGAATGCATTTTTGCCCGCTTTCAACGGATAACTTTTTCCACGCCAGATCAGCGATCCCGAAGTGCGAACCGGCAGGTCAATACTCACCGACCATTTATTATTTTGCTTTACGTATTGGGCCGCTATAACGCCATTGGGATGCGGCATTTCGCCTTTAGCGTTTGTCAGCGAACCGAGTCGCGGCTCAATTTTCACTTTCGTAAATCCCGGCGCATCACTGTCAATGCCCAGCACTGTTCTGAAAAATTCAATATTCGGGCTCGATCCCCAGGCATGACAATCAGAACGCGATCCGTTAATATCCGACATCTCTGCCCAGGTGGTAAGTCCCATTTTCAGATTCTGTCTCCACACATCGAGCCACTGGATGTAATCGTTGCCAAGACCGGCCTTCACAAGCGCGCGGTGTAAATAGTATTTAAAATAAATAGAAGCGGGGGCAAGACTTGTGTCAGAAAGAATTTTTTTTGCGATAGCGTTAGCTTCAGCGCCTGCCACCACTCCTGCAAGTATCGCCAGGGCGTTTGCGTGTTGCGAATACGATTCTTTTTCTGGCTGGTCGGCAAATAATCCTCTCGAACTATCCCAGTATTTTTTCCGGATCGTGGCCTTCAGCTGCGCAGCATACTTATTATACAACGATGCGTATTCCCTGATACCACTCTCCTGTTCCATATCACTTGCGGCCTGGTAAGCGAGTAACAACTGCAGATCTATAATGGATGACGAACTATCTTTTCCCGCCGGCGCAACGCCATGCACCCACCCGGTTTTCTCTACCCAATCCGAAAACATCCAGTAGGGAACATGTTTAAGAGATCCGTCGTCCTGTTGAAACTTGTGAAAGTAATTCAGTACATCGCGGGCGCCGGGAAGTTTATTTTTTATGAAGATGGTATCCGCGCCATACATCCAGTAGTCGCGCAGCATACCGATATACCACAAAGAAAAAGTAGGAATATACTGAGGCGAATAAGAAGGGTGCCTGCTTTCAGTAATTCCTTCCGGTGTGCGTGAATTATCCATCAGGTTAAGCGCGTTCCTTACCAGCCTGTCGTCGCCGCTATTGAACAACGATATCAATGCCTGTATTCTCGCGTCGCCGATATACTGGAGCTGTTCGTAATACGGACAATCCATATAAGTTTCTACGGCACAAAGGCGGGCGGTGCGCCAACCCGTTTGCATAATTTGTGAAAGATCGCCGTTGTCGGATTCGAATTTGGCTTTCAGTTCAAACGGGTAGCCGGTGAATGTTCCGTAAATATCATCAAGCATTAAAGGCTCCTGCCTGGTAACGATATGCAACTGGAGATACCTGTACGTTCTCCATGTAAGCGTTGTGTATTGCTGGTTAGCCGAGCCATCTGAAATGATACTGTCGCGCCTGCCCACAAAATGCTTTCCTTCCGTTTCATTTCGGTTACCCTTTTCCGGGTAATTGGTATACAAACTTTCAGCATATCCAATTGAAATTGATGCATCTTTTCCTGCACTGAAATGAATAGAAGCATATGCATTCGTGAGGTAACCCTGGTCGAGGAGGAGATTGACAACAGTATTCGCAGGTATCGTTACAGGCGATTTTTCAGCAGGAAACGAAGCAGGCACATTTATTCCTTCTGCCTCGCGAACACTTTTTATCCTTTCGGTCTTCAGCTCCATTTGAGGGAGCATCGATGGCACAAGCAGCCAGCCCACAGGAATACCAAATGGTCCCATAATATTTTTAGGGTTGCCGGGCATTACAATTTCCGCATTCTTCCACGACGATTCATCAAAGTCGGGTTTCATCCAGTTGCGCGGTTGCTCCGACATATGTACCAGTTCACCGGGGCCTGAAACATAATAGGTGTTCGGAATATTTGGCCGCAATGGCTTGTATGCTTTGTTACGTATTCCTTTCCAGGATGAATTTGTATTCACATCCGTCCCTGCTTCGGCGTCTCCCTGCACTATCAGGCCGGTGCGTAATGAAATTTGGGCTTCGGGTCGCAATTGCGCCTCGTTCCACACGATTGCGCCAATCACATTCTCCCCGCGATGCAACCATTGCGCGATATCCACGGTTTCAAAGTTCCAGTGACCGATATCGTTGCGTGCCGGGCCGAGTGAAACAAGCTTTTCATTTATAAATAGTTTATACCTGTTGTCGGCCGACACATGAATCGTGTAAGATGAAGGCTTCGACGACAGGTTGATCTTTTTACGAAAAAGATAAACGCCGTACTGGTCGGATGGCTCGCCGGCAACTTCAATCCACGACGCGGCCCATTGTTTATGGAGTAAGTCGCGCTGAATGTTTTGTGATACTACACGACCGGGTACAATAAGAACAGCGATGAATAAAGCAGCAAGCAGTAGGTATTTCATTTTGGCTAATTCTGAGAAATGACTTTTTTATAATACTCGCAAACATCCCTCATAAAACATATCTCACACTTTGGTTTTGGCCTGCATATCTCACGTCCGAGGAACGACATCGCCATACCCGCGTCCCAATATTTTCGAGGAAGAATCTCCATTAATTGCTGCTCGATCTTTTTCGGGTCTTCGGTGTCCACTATTCCAAGCCTTGGCGCCACCCGGATAGTATGCAGGTCAACCATTATGCCTTCAGCGGGCAAACCCGCTTCCCGCAATATAACGTTGGCCGATTTTCTCCCTATACCGGGCAATGCTGTTAACCCATCGAGTGTGGTCGGTATGCTGCTGTCTGTTTTAAGTTCCTTCGCGATTTTTATGAGCCAGTTTGCTTTGTTGCCACTGCTCCTCACACCTTCTATAAATGGCATCAGCGTTTCCGGGGTATATGTGGCCAGGACTTTCATGTTGGGAATTTCTTTGAACAGCGTTTCCGCTACCTGGTTAATGTGCCTGTCGCTGTCGCGCGCGGACAGTATTACCATCACCATAAGCTGAAAGGTATTCTTGTAATCAAGTGGATGTTTTTTCCCTTTGTATTTGTCCAATAACCGCTTTGTTGCATCTACCCAATCTGTTTTAGACGACATAAAAATAAATTGTGATTTAAGTTACTGTGTATGAAGGTAAAAGAAACTCCCCGAAGGTATCCATCCTGGTTGGCTGTTAAATTGCAAATGTCTACATAATCGCCCGACCCCTTTAGCGTTTATACGTACTAAGGCGCTGACAATGAAACTTAGACTGGCATATATACATAGGGCTTTGTGGATGGGAACACTTCTCTTTTCCGGTTCCACCTTGTTTGCGCAAAAAGCGCAACGCCGCGACGCTGCACAACAAACTGTAATCGCCGGTCCTCAATATAAAAGGTCTTCAGTCCACAATTTTCTGTGGGGTAAGCATTACCGGAAAGAATGGAGTACACCGGTAACGATCCGGAATTTTTACCTCGATACCGCCCGTGGCGGCCTCATTCCTTATGAAACCGGCGGAAGCAGGCAAACAACCAGCCTCAAACTTCATGATGGCCGCGACAGGGAATATGTGCTGAGAAGTCTGGACAAGCGCTATAGTGCCGCATTACCTGAATTGTACCGTAACACTTTTATAGAAAGCCTCACGAACGACCAGGTGTCAATCGCTCATCCTTACGGCGCGCTCATTGTTGCGCCGTTAGCGGAAGCCGCCGGCGTTTATCATACAAATCCAACCGACGTTTATCTTCCAAAACAAAAAACACTCGGCAAATTCAATAATACCCACGGCAACAAACTTTATCTTTTTGAACAACGCCCCGACGAAAACTGGCGGTCAGCCGACAATCCTGGCAATGCCTCAAATATCATCGGCACCGATAAATTGTTTGAAAAACTTCATGAGGATAATACAATAGCTGTAGACCAGCGGGAATTTGTAAAGGCCCGTTTGTTTGATATGCTTATTGGCGACTGGAGCCGCCATGAAGATCAATGGAAGTGGGCGCAGGTAGAAAATGAGAACGGCACGATATATAAACCTATTCCCCGCGACCGCGATCATGCTTTCACAAAATTTGATGGAACCCTTTTGAAATTTGTGTCGGCAGCCGCTGGCGTAAGCCATATTCAATCCTTCGCACCAACTATTTCAAACATTCGTTCCTACAACTACTCTGCGCGTAATCTCGACAGGGTAATGACCAATCATGCAACCCGCTCGCAGTGGATGATCGCCGCCCAGGAATTGCAGCGCGACTTGCCAGATTCTGTAATAGAAAATGCGGTGCGACAGATGCCGAAGGAAGTATTTCCGATTTCGGGTGAAGAAATAACTGCAAAGCTGAAATCGCGGAGAGATCATTTGCAGGAATACGCAAAAGGTTACTATGAATTTATCGCCAAAGAAGTGGATGTAACAGGAACTGCGGGCAACGAATATTTTGAAATTTCAGATGATGCTTCCGGTAACTTATCCCTTAAGGCTTATGCGTTAGATGGCAATGGAAGCAAGGGTCGCATTTTTTATGAAAGATCGTTTCCATTAGGTGAAACAAAGGAATTACGTGTTTATGGTTTAGGTGGCAACGATAAATATGATATTAACCTTGCAGGAAAATCTAAGACGGTTGTTCGGGTAATTGGTGCGCGCAAAAATGATGAATACAATGTTGCATCCGATCACAAGCTTCATATTTATGATGCGCCAGGAGATACCGCTGCGCGTTATAAATACGAAGCATTCAAATACAATAAGAAGGGATTCAGTCCTTCGCTTTACTACGGCAAGCAACACATTATTTACGTGGGTGCCGCGTTTAAAAAAGTCAGGTACAAATGGGGTAAATCTCCGTATGCGAGTATGCACGAGATGTACCTGCATTATTCCCCAACGCAAAATGCGCTTCGCACAGGATACGAAGGAATAGTAAATAATTTTGTGGGAAGATGGAATTTGCTTCTCAATGCCAACTACGACTGGGTAAAAGTGATCAACTTTTTCGGTGTGGGCAACGATGCCAAAAAAAGTACCGACGATCGCAATTTTTATCGGCTAAGAAGTGAGAGCGGATATATGAGTGCCGGTTTGAGCCACAACATCGGGCAGCAGGGAAATTTTGTTATTTCGCCATTCTTTCAGACAGTAAAGCTGCTTAACGATCCTGAACGCTTCCTTATAAAAGACTACCTGCGCGGCACCGTCAACAATCAATACTTCGACACGAAAAAATTTCTTGGCGTAAGCGCGGGGCTTAAGCTTCAGAAAGTTGACAACGAGGTGCTGCCAACAAAGGGAGTGCGGTTTACTACATCTGCTGCCTACACAAAAAATATTAGTGATCCTAAGCAATCGTACAGCATCGGCAGTGATCTGCACGTGTATCTTCCGTTATCAAATCACTTTGTGTTGTCGGTTAAAAACGGTGCGGCGAATATTAGTGGCGAGCCGGAATTTTATCAGCTGAACCCAATAGGAGGTCGAAGGTTGCGCGGTTATCGTCGTGAACGATTCTGGGGCAACACGGCATACTATAACAATAATGAGTTGCAATACCTCTTCAATTTCCGGAGCTTTTTATTTAATGGCAAAATGGGTTTCTTCGCTTTCGCCGACCAGGGAAGGGTTTGGGTGAAAGAAGAGAAGTCGGATACGTGGCACTATGGTTATGGAGGAGGACTTATTCTTTCACCGTTTAACAAGATTTACGTTGCTGCGAGTTATGGAATTTCGCCGGAGAATAAGGGGATAATTCATTTAGAGTTGAGAAGAGCGTTGAAATAAGAGAATTTCGGATTTTTAAATTAAAAAAAAGTGTTGCATACCTAAAAATTTGTACGCAACACTTTGTCGGATATTTGGATAATAATCTAATCTCTGCCGCTCTTATTCTCACCGTGGTGCTTTTTATTTCCTACCAGCTTATAAATTTTACCCGTGTTTCCTGTCGGTCCAACTTCAACGGTGGTAAGAACATACATTTCACCACTAAGATCCTGGCCGAAGCCTTTCACATACTGGCCGAGATGCTCGCCAAAACTTTTCAAATTCAGTTTCTCATACGACCACAATCCACGCTCAAATCCTCCCCTGCTTACAAATATTTGTCCCTGTGCAGCACCTTCAGCGGCCGAAAAGCTGCCAAACACATATTTGCCTTTTAAACCGGGAATATCATTTCCCCTGTAAACATTTCCTCCAATCACTGCAACAGTTATACCATTTCCGCCGGGATGCGATGCATTTCTCAATTCAAGCACCGGATCGATCAATTTGTTTCCGAACGCGTCAAACCGCACGCAGTTGGGTAACTCAGTAAGTTCATTCGCTGCATTGAAGCAATGTGTCGCTTCCTTCACATTCCATCCGTAGTTCCCTCCTTTTCTAACAATACTTACTTCTTCATACAAATTTTGTCCAGCATCTCCTGCAAACAACCGGTTTCCTCCACTCATATCAAATGAAAACCTGTAAGGATTTCTAAAACCATATGCGTAGATTTCGTCGAGCCCGGCCTTCCCCACAAATGGATTATCGCGTGGTATAGAATAATTATTTCCATTGCGTGAGCTATTCACATCAATGCGCAGGATACTGCCCATGAAATTCGCCTCTACATCCTGTCCGTTATGCGATTGTTCCTCCATTATGATTGAATTGCGGATGTGCTTCTTCAAGAATTACTTTTTCATAACCCATGTCGGCCCCATTCCTGTTTCCTGATACTCTGAATTCAGAAATTCTTACCGTGCTGTTCCATATTTTGGGAAGACCCGTGTTACCCGCGTCGGTAGTGGGACCACCCGGGGGCGGTGGTGCATTATAGAACAGGTAAAATTTTCCGTTGTATTTGAAGTGAGGATGAAATGCAAGTCCGAGCAAACCGCGTTCATCATAGAACGCCTGCAACGTCACTATTTTGGATGTGATGTCTATGAACGGCTCTGGAAGTATTTTTCCGTTTCTGTCAATGATCCACACTTTTCCGACCTGGTCGACTACAAATAATCTTTTTGATCCGTCGGGCGCGTCAACCAAGGCAACAGGAGAAACAAAATTGTCGGCCACGAGTTTCAGATCAATGTCTTTTGAGAGCCTTAATTCATCCGATTGCGTCACAGAAAGTGAGTCCGGGGGCGCTGCGTCAAATTTTTTACAACCGGAAATTACAATGAGAGAAAAAAATACGATAAATAGTTTTTTCATAGCAAACCTGTTTTAAATCGTCAATAATTTAAAAGATCAAAAAACCAATGAGGATTTTTGGGGATTTGCCGAAATGTAATTGAACAGGCGAGGGCATAGAAGAATCGAGAAACTTCATACGCAAGCGTTTGCCTGACGGTTGCTTGAAAAATTTCAATAGAATTGCTGTCCAATCATCATGAGAGTCAACTATCTGATAATAAAGAGTTCCTTTCAATTTACCCACATGAAAAAAAAATTCTCCACCGTTTTTTCAGTACTATTTTTTATCGTCGCGATGCTTTCAATCGCCACTGTAACTTTCAGCCAGCAAAAAACAGGAGCAAACGACCCAAAGGCCGGTCTTGTTTCGTTTGACACATTATCTGTATGGGCCGTGCCCGCCGAACAGAAAGTAAGGCCCGACGATAAAGTAGAAGCAGAAAACATTATATGGTCGCGGAAAAGTAATACTGTAACCGTCGCGGGCGCCGGAAATGAACACGTTCCCTTCCAGGTGGTAATCACCAGTCCTGTTCCACCAGGAAGGAGACCAAAACCCGCTGATGGCTTTTTTCTCGAGGCAACCGATCTCGTATCATCAAATGGAAAAACAATTCCGCGTTCGCAGGTAAATCTCTACCTGCAGCACTATATCATGTTATATGCTAAATCGGGACCCGTTGGCGCCCCCGGAGTGTGGCCCGATGCAATCGTTCCGCTGAAAGAGCCATTCAGCATGGCGGCGCAATATTCGGTAGTAAAAAATCGCCCGATCTGGATAGATGTCACGGTGCCAACAAATACTCCTGCCGGAAAATACAACGGCGCTATCACCGTAACACAACATGGAAAAAATGTAGGAACAGTAAAATTACAGCTGCAGGTTTACGGCTTTTCAATTCCTGAAAAAACCAGCCTGGTCAGCTATATGAATATTTCTAAGGGATGGATGTCGAGATTCTATCATAAAGAATCATCTTCCGAAGAAATGGATAAACTCACACAGGTGTACTACGATTTTCTTTACAGTCGCAGGATGGAGCCGTGGTTCAACTACCAGCTCACACCCGAAGTTTCTGTAAATGGGGATAATGTGACAGTTAAATTCGACGATGTGCGTTACGACTATTACATGAATAAATTGAAAAGCAATCGAGTGCTGCTCGAAACTTTTCCAAATGAACTGGAAAGAAGTGTGAAGGATAAGCAATTTTCAAAACCGTTCATTGCTAAAGCCAAATCGTATATCACACAGGTGAAAACATATTTCGAGAAAAATGGATGGAAGGATAAATTGGTTTTCAACAGCCCGATAGATGAGCCAAACACAAAGGAAGAATATGAAGAAACCCGCGAATGGGCGCGAATTGTTCATGAAGCTGCGCCGGGAGTACCTTTTCTCTCTACAGAATCGCCCGTATCCGATAACCCCGAATGGGGCAAGCTTACAGGTTTCGTGAATAATTTTTCTATTCATGGAAATGCTTTAAACGAGCAGGAAGTAAAAAAAGCGATACGTGAGGAGCAAAGCAAAGGAGGAGAGATGACGTGGTATATTTCATGCGACCAGATTTATCCGCAACCCAACTATTTTATTGACGCGCCCGCAATGGATCCGGTAATGGTGCCCTGGATCACTGAACAATATAAAATGACAGGCTTTCTCTACTGGGCCGCTAATTTCTGGACGGAAACGCCTAACCCCTGGCTTGATGCGGTTACGTTTATTTCAGGATATCTCTGCAGCGACGGTTATGTGCTAAACGGTGAAGGTTCGCTGTTGTACCCTGGTGATTATGTGAAAAGGTACACGGGTCAACCTGATGTAAACGGACCCGTTTCATCGCTCCGTTTTGAATTGCTTCGCGAAGGAATTGAAGATTACGACTATTTGCAGATGCTTAAGAAGGCTGGTAAAAAAGAATTCGCCGATTCGATAGTCAATAAGATGGTTATTGATGTAAGCACGTTTTCACGCAATCCGCAGGATCTGTATGCCGCAAGGAGAGCCATGGCCCAGGAACTGGAAAAAATAAGCAGGTAACAACCTGGCATAGCACAAAAGTTTCTACCGTGGTGCGCACCTTCGACAACAGAACAGATTTTAATTACCTGGTCATACAAGTCTTTCATAAATTTGTCGGATTCGCAACCTGTCCATGAGTAAACTTCAGAGAAGTATTTTTACAAAGATCGAACTCTCCGATTTACTTGCACGCCTGCAGGAAGCCCAGCAATTATATCTCGACGGCCTCGAAAATGAATATATCGCGGAGATGGGCCGTTTCAACAATCAGTTCCGCACGTTGCAGCCCCTCCAGGCGAACATCGCTACGTTATCGGATAACATAAGCACGCTAGTCGGCCACCGGAATGCGTCGGAATTACATATTTTATCCTCCGAAGCAAAGGATTTTCTGGAGAATATATATGATGGATTATCGGCAAAACCGCGCAGGAAAAAAATAAATGCGTGGGTTTTTATCATTCCTGCCCTGGTTTTAGCGGGTATCTTTCTTTATCCCAGGCTTAAAGAAATGTATTTTAAAGAAAAGCAGGACGAAGAAATTTTCCTGAATGAAGAAAAATACCGTGAGCAAACGCTGAAAGATATTTTTTCGTTGCAAAAATCACTTACGGCATACTATAAAGACAACAATCATTATCCTGAAAGCAGCGGTGGATGGGATGCGGTTGTAGCGCCATTTGGACAGTCGAAAAACGAGTGGATACCCGGGTTAGTGCCGAAGTACATCAGCAAATTACCTGTTGATCCAAGAAGATTCAGGACATCTGTTCAGCAATACATGTATAAGTCCAATGGAAAAGGCTATAAATTAGTGGCGCATTATCCGGTTGGAATGTCAGATATAATCAATAATCATCCAGAGCTTGTTGATCCTGTGAGGCCGTCGTGGGCGTTTGGTGTTTGGACCGAAGACGCTAAGTCCTGGTAAAAAAATATTTAAATGCTCCTGATCGTTTGCGCGTGGATAGCCTGGTTCCTGGTATCACTTTCCATTGGCTCTGCTTCGCTGAAGTTAATATCGCTGGTCGCAGGCGGCAGAACAACATCCAGCTACAATTTATTTTACCGGTTTTGGTTTGGATTCGCAGTGTTGGTTGCGTTGCTGCAGATCATTTCACTTTTTTTGCCAATTGGAAATTCCGCACTCGGCATCATCTGTGTAGTGGCGCTGGCAGGCATAATTTTAAATGCAAAAAATGTTTTTACCGGCGTTTCGTTGTTTTTCAAAAGTTCCCTGCGACTCACAAATATTCTTGCTTTCCTGGGTGTACTCATAGTGTTGATATTGGTTTCATATTCTGCGAATAAAAACGTTACCCATACCGATACATTCATCTACCACTACAACGCGGTAAAATGGGTAAAAGAATATTCGGTTGTACCCGGCCTGGCAAACCTGCATGGCAGATTGGGTTTCAATAGTTCGTTTTTTCTTTTTGCCGCGCTTACCGAAACGGGCATCTATACGGGTCACTCGGCGCAGGTAGCCCTGTCGTTTTTGATGGTAATGGCGCTTCTTCATTGGTTGTCCATAATAAGTAACCGCCGCTCATATATGCCATCGCGCATATTTTGTATGATGACGATTGTTTTTATCGCCATCCATATAGGACTGAAAATGGACATCGCATCATTGGCTACCGATTATCCCATGGCAATTGTCATCCTGGTTTTTTGTCTTGCCCTGATTGATAAAATAGAGAACAAGGCGCTTTTGCTCTTGTCGTTATCGGCGCTTGCGTTCACCTTTAAACTGAGTGGTATGCCCGCTATCGCCATTGCACTTATCGCAGTGGCGGGCCGCTTGTGGTATCTTAGATACCGTGAGGGAGCAACAAATGTTTGGAAACAACAATGGCGATTGTCTGTGGCATCTTTCGCGGTATTATGTATAGTGGCCGGTGGTTTCATTACCAGGAATATCATTGTTTCGGGTTGGCTGATCTATCCGTTTCCGGTTGGTAATCTTCATTTGCCGTGGTCGTCGCCCGGGCCGTATGTCCTGGATTTGATAGCGTGGATAAAAAGTTATCCGAAGATTCCCGGCGGGGCCTCGCCGCAAACAATTGAAGGGAACACCTTTTACTATTGGTTTACCCAGTGGTTTTACCAGTTTATGCAGACGTTCGAATATGTTATGCTGTTTGCGTCGTCGGTTTTTTTAGTTTGGGCGGGTTTGCAAACACCGAGGCTTTCGCAGTTTATTTATTCGAGGCGGGCGCTGATATTACTTCTATTGTTTGCTTTGCTCTCTATTGTATTCTGGTTTACTTCTGCACCGGATGTGCGGTTTGGTTCAGTTTACTTTTACATTCTTCTCGGTGCGTCTGTAGCAATACTGTACGAAAGCAGCAGCGAGAAAAAGTTCCTGAAGCTGGCGATATACGCAGGGTTTACTTTTATGGTGGTTCATCATACACCGGCTTACGCCGCAGACAGGCACCCGATGTGGTTTACTCTCGCGCAGACCGTGCAACCGAAACTTGTGAGGGTGATAGCGAGTCCACCCGGCGAAAATCCACCGCTCTACATCTATATGCCGGCGGAAGGCAACCAGTGCGGTGATTCACCACTGCCATGCACACCGTACGCCGGCGGAAAATTGCATGTGCACCAACTAATTCGCCAGCGCGTGCCCGGCGATATATCAAAAGGATTTCTTCCACCAAAATAATTCAACCCTAAAGGATCATGACTAACGATCAAAAAAAAGTGTTATCAATCATTATTCCCGCATACAATGAGGAGTCATCAATCTTTACCATTCTCGAAAGCCTTCATAAGGTGGAGTTGTATGGCGGAATCGGCAAGGAACTTGTCGTGGTGAACGATTGTTCGACCGATGGCACTGAATCAAAAGTGCTCGAATTTCAGAAAGCCTGTCCCGACCTGGTGGTCATTTATTGTAAACATGAGGTGAACCAGGGTAAAGGTGCGGCGATTCATACCGGAATAGTAAAAGCTTCAGGCGATTTTATTATCGTGCAGGACGCCGATCTCGAATACGATCCGCGGGAATTTAACATCCTGCTGAAGCCCATCCTTGAGGGGTTTGCAGACGTAGTTTACGGCTCTCGTTTCCTGGGCGGAAAAGCACACCGCATTCTTTTCTTCTGGCACACCGTAGGCAACAAAATTCTCACTTTCACATCTAATATGTTCACGAACCTGAACCTGTCGGATATGGAAACGTGTTATAAGTTATTTAAAGCTGATATCATCAAGAACATTAAACTGAAGGAGAAGAGGTTTGGCTTTGAGCCGGAGGTTACTTCGAAGATCGCGCGTATTCCTGGCATCAGGATTTATGAAGTGGGTATTTCCTATTACGGAAGAACCTATCACGAAGGAAAAAAAATTGGCTGGAAAGATGGGATGCGTGCACTGTACTGTATCCTCAAGTATAATTTGTTTGTAAGATGAGTGAATTTCAATACAAAGACATAGACCCGGAAGGATGGCAGACGCTTGAGGCGATTGCAGAAGCAGACCGTTTCAATGAGTGGATGTATAAAACAATTCGGCCTTTCTGTAACGGCAGGATTTTAGAAATCGGCAGCGGCATCGGAAATATTTCGAAGTATTTTGTTGATGCCGGCGCCGACATTACACTCAGCGATATCCGGCCCGTGTACTGTGAAGTACTAAAAAAGAACTTTCCCGGAAAAGATATCGTTCAGCTCGACCTTGTGCATCCTTCATTTGAAACGGAGTATGCCCAATACATCGGAACATACGATTCCGCATTCGCGTTAAATGTTGTGGAGCATATCGAAAAGGATTCGCTGGCGATCCGTAATTGTTTTAAACTATTAAAAAGCAACGGACATCTCGTAATTCTTGTTCCTGCTTACCCCGCATTGTATAACCGCTTCGACCGCGAGCTGGAACATTTCCGCCGCTACACGAGGAAGCAGTTGAACGGATTGCTCGCGACAGAAAATTTTACGATCAAACATTCGCAATATTTCAACTTTATGGGCATCCCCGGATGGTACGTGTCAGGAAAGCTTCAAAAAAATAAAACCATTCCTAAATCGCAGATGTCGTTTTACAACAAGCTTGTGCCAATATTCAAGCTTGTCGACAAATGCGTTTTTAACCGCGTTGGCCTGTCGGTGATAAGTGTGGGTGTTAAAAAATAACTATACTCTTTTCGGGTTGTGTTTTTGCTCGGCCGCGAGTAAGTGTTCGCGGTAACTTTTTAGTTTAAACTCTTTCATCACGTCTGCGATTTTCACATCGGCAGATAAACTTTCTATCACGGAAAACTCTTCTTCATGAAGAGATGATATCCGGATTTTTCTTCCGTACTTCTGTTGTATAGCAGGAAAGCTTTGCACATATGGCCAGCTTGCGAGAAAAGCCTTCTCGAGGTTTACAGGCGCACAAACGCCCCAATCGCTCCAGTTACCGCTCACCGCGATATCGGATCCGGTGATGTCAACAATTCTTGTTGAGTTTTTCAGTGTGCTCGATACCATGTAATACTGGTTTTCCCACGCTTTTGCATTCAATTTTTTACCCGCTGCGAAAGCCGATGGCCAAAAAACAATCTCGGCGCCTTTCCTGGCAAGCGCTCTCCAGGCCTCCGGCCATTCAATATCAAAACATATCTGGATGCCGATCGTGCCGAAGTCGGTTTTAAAAACCGGCGGATCGAGCGGTCCTGGTGTAATTCCCATTTCCTCCACTTCGCTTTCCGTGATCCTGCATTTGCGGTATTCGCCCACCATTTTACCCTGCCGATCGATAAGCACGGCGGCATTATAATATTTTCCGTTCTCTACGGTATTTATCGGGCAAATAACATAACAGTTGTGCTTCCTTGCGAACTCCTGGAAGGGTCCGGCGGTGCGCCCGCTTCCATCTTCCGCATGCGTCTGCAGGTCGCGTTGCGCTGGATCCAGGAATGTTTCGGGCAGGCAGTAAATATCTGGTTTAAACGGCACGGCGTTTTCCATTTGTTCCAGCATCAGCTGGATGCCTTCTTTAAATGATTTCCCGTGGCCATAACTGTTTGTCATAGCCGCTATCCATACTTCTCTCGGCTTTTCGTTTGCTTTTGGGTTTTCCGCGGCTTTCGCGGAGGTGGAGATTCCCAGGGTGGCAGCGCCAAATGTTCCTGCTGATGCGTTCTTCACAAAGTTTCGGCGGTTAATGTGTTTCATTAGTTCATTTTTTTGAAAGATATTAAGGTACTCTTTTTAAAACAATGGTTAAAAATCTTTAACCCATCAAATAAAATGCACCTATAATTCGATATTGCGTTTAAAAAGAGTCAGGATGTACAGATTAGCACTGGCCCTGCTGCTGTTGTTCGCCGGATCAGCGGCGCTGGCGCAGGATAAAGAGGAGGCCCCTGGCGGTTTCCGGAAAGACAAACTTTTTACTGGCGGTAGTATTTCTCTCGGCCTTGGCAACAACACGTTCCAGGTGGGCGCAAGTCCCGTATTCGGGTATAGTATTGCCCGCTGGCTCGACGCAGGTATAATAGCCAATTACAATTATACTTCTTACCGCGATGTAGTGGCGTTCAACGATAAACTGCGGTACACTACGTATGGCGGTGGCGCCTTCACGAGAATATATCCCATTCGCTTTTTATTCGCGCATGTACAGTTTGAACATAATTTCATCAAGCAAAAATATATTCCCCGCGACGCCGCAAATGAAACACACAACGTAGATGCAAACAGCCTCTTGCTTGGCGCCGGCATCGCTACCGAACGATACCCCGACGACGGCCGGCCATTCTTTTACCTGTCAATTCTATTCGACGTCCTCGATAATGATAATTCGCCTTATGTGCGTTCCGATGGAAGCCTGCTGCCGATTCTAAGAGCGGGCATCCAGGTGCCGTTGTTCCAGGGCTCAAAACCCAGGTATTAATTAAATGTAGTTTCCTTAAAGGCAAAAAGGCCTCACTTACGTGAAGGCCTTTTTCGATTTATGATGAGTGGTAAGATTTAGCTCTTTGAAAAAACCAGCCTGGTTATAAATATCCCTTCGCCATCCTGCGAACCGGCATTGCTTTCAACACCGCTCGTAACAAATAACAGTTTCCAACCATCCTTTCCGAGTTCATTGATCTTCGCCGCAATCAGCGCATCATTGGAAGCGATGTTTTGAAAGTTGATACCTGTAAGGCTGTAAAAGTTCAGCAGCTTGGTTTCAGAAAGCTCGTCTACTTTCAAATCCTTCCTTTTTACTTTTCCTTGCTGACTGTCTTTTCCATTCGTTCTTTCGGTTGTTGCATTCCCGATAACCACGTCCGATTTTGTTTCTATTATTCTCGATCTTCCCATACCCCCGGGAACTATCGATTCCACAACTGTAACAACTTTGTATTCTACAGGTAAATCCTGTGCCAAACCCGAAAAACTAATTGTGAAAATTGCAAAAAATGTAAGTGCGAGTTTCATATTCTATTATTATTCTCTGTTTTGATTATTTAATTTCAGCTATCCATTGTTGTACAAAAGCTCTCGCCGGTTCCACCACTTCTTTTCCTGCACGGAAAGCCATCTTCCACCTGTTGCCTTTATTCTCATACTCACTCCTCACGAAATATTTCCTTCCATTTTTAGAAACCACCTCGGCACTGTAGTCGATATCGCCTGTTTCGTTTAGAAATTCTTCGAGGCGGCGCTTGATAAACTGCGAAGGCTCCGCTGGATAAATTTTTTCCCAGTCTTTCAGTAAAGCTTCGTGATTGGCCTCGAGGGTCTTCAGCATCTGTGGATAGTTTTTCTCATACGTTGTGAAATATTTGTTATTAGGCGATTCAGCTTCCGCGAGTTGCTTCTTTCCTTCTGCGAGCATGTTCTCATAGATAGGTTTCATCGTGCTGTTGGCCGTTTTCAGTCCTTCCTGCGAAGTAGTGATCATTTTTTTGATCGCCGCTATGTGTTCAGCCTTTATCTCGGCAGGAGTTTTTACCTCGTCCTTTTTCGGTTTGTTGTTTTGCCTGAGTGTTTCGTATTCCTTCTTAAATGCTTCAGATGCTACGTGCTGCTTTGTATAAACAAGGAGGTCCTTTGTGATCTGGCCACGGTCGCCTGCAAGCACATTCTTAATGTTTTTCAGACCGTAGGCATCTAACGAGCCGCCGATAATGCTTTGGGTGATTTTTTCATCTGCGGCATTTTTCGAAATGCCCAGTTGCTTCATAAAGTCATCGCCTATGCGGTGAACGCTGAAGGAGTTAAGCATGAAGATGCTGAAAAGTAATGCCGAGCATACGATCACGTTTGCCAGCAGTGAAAGATATTTATCTGAGGTAGATTGTTTCATGATTGATGTTTTAACACTTATGTTGTTCGTATTGAGGCCGTAAAAATGCATCGAAACCGGCCTGATGGAAAGGGAAGGATGAATGAATTGACATATCCGGCGGGTGAATTGTGAGAAATTTCATGCAAACGTTTGCTGCCTTGTTTCGTTCAGCAGGGGCGTGTTTTTAGTTATATTTAGAGATGCTAACTGCCACAAAAAAGGTTCTACCGAAGCTCGAGGTTTCAGGTAGGCCGCTTTCAACCGATCAGCGGGTTCGCTCCATCGACGCTCTTCGCGGTTTCGATATGTTCTGGATTATGGGAGGCCATCCCATTTTTCTCGGGCTCGACAACGTTTTTCACAACCGCTTCACAGCCTTTATTAAACAACAGTTCGACCATGTAGAATGGCTGGGATTTAATTTCTGGGACATCATCATGCCCTTATTCCTCTTTCTCGCCGGGGTTTCAATGGTGTTCTCGCTTAAAAAACGGCTGACCGGCGAAAATGCCCGAAAAAAAATCTGGATACACACTATCAAAAGGGTGGTGATACTCTGGATTCTTGGATGGATGGTGCAGGGTAAGCTGCTAACGTACGACATCGACAAACTCGAACTATATTCTAATACTTTGCAGGCGATCGCGAGCGGATACCTGGTCGCAACGCTGTTCACCTTGTACATGCCCATCCGCTACCAGGTACTTGCCACAGCAGGTCTCATGCTGGCTTTCTGGGCGATCCTGGCACTCATCCCGGTTGGCGGCACTACTGCTAATGCTTACAGTCAATGGGGCAACGTCGCCTACGTGTTCGACAGGAAGGCGCTTGGCCAGTTTCACGACGGGCAGGACTATACATGGATCATATCAAGCCTCAACTTTGGCGCTACCACCATGCTTGGCGTGTTTTGCGGGTATATTCTCAGCTCATCGAAAACAGCGATGATAAAATTCCGTGACCTTGCCCTGTTTGGAACATTCTTAATTATCGGTGGGTTGATCTGGAACGAATGGCATCCCATCATCAAAAAAATATGGACGGGCTCTTTCGTGCTGTACTCAGGCGGAATATCAGTGCTTATGCTGGCTGTCTTCTACCTGGTGATAGATATTTTTAAAATCAGGTGGGGCTCAGGCTGGCTCGTGGTTCTCGGGTCGAATGCGATATTGGGATATGTAGCCTGGCATCTTTTTGAACCCGCGTTTGCCAGCGTTTCGTCGGTGTTTGTCGACGGTCTTAAGCCCTATATCGGCGACTGGTATCAGACCGTACTCTATATCGGGGCATTCATGGTAATATTTCTAATTCTTAAATTCATGTACAGGAAAAAAATATTCCTGAAAATATGACTGCCAAAATTATTGCTGCTTTATGCTTGCTGTTGTTCTTCACATTTAGCCGGGCTCAGCAGAAAGGTTTTCGTGCTTCGGTTGTAAAAATTGATATCACTCCTAGCACCCCAAAGCAACTTCTGGGTTATGGCGCCCGCGTTTCTACCGGTGTCCACGACAGGCTCTATCACCGCATTCTCGCCCTCGACGATGGTGTTTCACAATTTTATCTCGTATCAACGGATATCTGCCTGGTCTCTCCTTCGGAATATGATCATGTCGCGGCGTTGCTCAATAAAAAGTTTAAGATCAAGCCGGAAAATTTCTGGTGGTCGGTAACGCATACACATTCGGCGCCGGAAGTAGGAGTACCGGGTCTTGCGGAAGCCTTCATGGGTGAGCGGTATAAACATCCCGTTGATACCGCTTATACCAATTTCATTGAACAGGCCATTTTAAGTGGCATAGAAGAAGCTCAGAGAAAATTGGAGCCCGCGAAAATTGGCGCTGGCTGGGGATTTTCGCAGGCGAATATCAACCGGAGAGCAATTGATGAGAACGGCATGGCTACTATTGGCCTTAATCCTGACGGAGCGGTTGACAGGAGGATCGGATTGATACGAATCGAAAAAGCGGATGGCTCTCCATTAGCAATCATTCCAAATTATGCGATGCATGGCACGGTGCTCGGAGGAAGTTTTGTAGAGATAAGCGGAGATGCGCCTGGCATTGTCGCAGAGTATGTAGAACAGAAAACAGGCGCCGCGGTTTTATTTATCAATGGAGCGGCGGGTAACCTCGCGCCTATCTACAGTGTATATGATGATCCAAAATCAGGACACCTCAACCAGTTTCGCGTACTCCTTGGTGATAAAATAGTCGAAGCCAACAGGCAACTGACCACTATGTGGGATTCAGTGAAGTTGAAAACCGGCTCGATCGTGGTCGAAAGTCCGCGTAAAGAGGGCCTCGGTTGGCCAGCTTACCTCAAGAACTATAGTCGCACTGCGAAAAATGGCGCTAACTATGTGAAGGTGCCGGTAAGGTTTCTCAAGATTAATGAGGACGTTGGCATCTGGTCGGCGCCGCTTGAATTGTTCTGCGAAATTTCGAATGAAGTGCGCGACAGGTCGCCGTTCCCTTTCACGTTCTATTATGGATATACAAACGGATGGCTTGGATATCTTCCCACAGAGGCGGAATGGAAAGCCGGCGGCTACGAAGTGGATGTAGTTTCACCGTTCACTCCAACAATGGGTAGAACGCTTACAGAATCGGTTGTTTCATACCTCGAAGGCGAATTGCTGAAAAAATAAGGTAACTTAAGGAAACAAACCTCTCCCATATGCAACGACGCACCTTTATCAGGGATGCGGCTCTCGGTGCAGTAGCCGTCAGCGCTTCCGGTTTTATCACATTCAACGGTTCAAATTATGTTGGCGATTGTGAAACCACTACAGATATCCTGGGGCCGTTTTATCGTCCCGGCAGCCCGGTGCGTACAAACCTTGTGATACCTGGTGAACCCGGAATAAATGTGCTGCTAACCGGGAAAATAAAACACAGCGATTGTGTAACGCCATTTAAGAAAGCGAAAATTGAAATCTGGCATTGCAGTTCCAATGGTGAATACGACAATACCACTGATGAGTTCAGGTATCGTGCAACAACATACACCGATGATGAAGGGAAGTATTTTTTCAATACAATTCTGCCGATTCCATATAAAACCGGTGGTGACAATTACAGGCCGGCTCATTATCACCTGATGATTACTGCTGAAAAGTACCAGCAGTTGATTACGCAGGTATATTTTGAGGGCGATAAACATTTGTCTAAGGACAGTTCATCGTCATCACCTACAGCGAAAAGAAGAATTCTTCGCGTGCAGGAGTTGCCTGATAAAACAAAAAAAGTTGAGTTTGATATCAGCCTGTCTGAAAAGCTTGCCGCGGAGGTTTCTGCGATCGACAAACTTGCCGGAGTTTATTTATTTGAACCTGGCGGCAACGAGTTGCAGTTTATTAAAAACACGAATAGCTTATGGTTGAAACGCGACGTGTTTGCATTCGATATGGATTATATCGGCGATAATTCTTTTAAGATGGATAACGATGTATTTAAATTCTTTTTGTTAGGTGATGGTAAAGTGAAAGTCGAGCAGAACTCGGGTGGAGTCGTTGCTACGGCGTATAAAAAAATGTAGGGAAGATATGAGTGATCACATCCTGATATCAACACTCTTTCCGCTCCTGGTCGCCTCATAAATTGCATCAATAATCTTCATATCCTTCACCCCTTCCTGTCCATCAACCGGCACCACCGGTTTTTTGTCATCAAAAATTATTGCGGCCATCTCATCCATCTGCACCGTCTGGTGCGTTTTATGCGGATGCATCAGCTTGCCCTTATGAGTTTCGCCTTCAATAGGTCCATATCCCGTGGAAGGATAAAGCAGGGCATAACCCTTTTCAGCCGTTAAAAAGAACCTGTCGAGGTTATTCATCGCATAGGTAGAAAGGCACGAAGCTACCGCGCCACTCGGAAAGCCCAACTGAAACTGTATCGTTTCATCAACGCCATCCTTAAACTTCGCTGGATCTGTTTTCGTTTCCTGTGCAGTCACCCAGATGGGCTCCTCTCCAATCATATATCTCGACCCGTTAATCGCGTAAATACCGATATCCATTAGCGCACCACCTCCTGCAAGCTCCTTATTCAATCTCCACTGTTTGGGATCACCAATTGTAAATCCCGATAATCCCTGGAAAAATTTAACCTTGCCAAATTCACCGTCCATGCGCATACGAACAATTTCAAGTGTCTTTGGTTCAAAGTGAATGCGGTAACCGATCAGCAGTTTCACGTTCGCAGCCTTGCACGCATTCACCATCTCCTGGCCATCCCTGGCATTGTTGGCCATTGGTTTTTCGCATATCACGTGCTTTCCGGCATTTGCTACGCGAATAGTCTGCTCCTTATGCAATCCATTTGGTGTAATGATGTACACTGCGTCGATATCAGGATTGTTTTTAATGTTGTCGAAATTCTCGTAGTTGTAACAATTCTTTTCAGGAATATTATACTTAGACTGCCAGTCTTTAATTTTTGAAGGGGTACCACTTATCACACCGGTAAGTTTTGCTCTTGTGCACGATTGCATGGCCTCTGCCACACGTGTACCGTAGCCGCCCAGTCCCATTATAGCTACTCGTAAAACCTTACCATCGGCAACAGGGCCTTCTGCTTCGGCGCATGCGGTATTTGCAAAAGAAAGAAATGGTAAACCAATCGTGGAAACAGCAATTTTTTCGAGGAAGTCGCGGCGTGATGTCATACCCGTTTTTATTTAAATATAGGAAACTATCGAAAACCTAGAATGATTTATCGTCTGCTGACGGTCCATATATGGAAGGTACCGCTATATCATTAAGGCGCATGTAAACGGTCAATTGCCCACGATGATGCACCATATGGTTAATACACGAACTCACATTATCTTTCATCGAAGAACTGTACAGCAGCTGACCGTTGTTTTTCAGCGAGAATGTAGCATTCAGTTGCTCGTTAGTAACCGCGTTAAGTTCTTTTTTGGCTGCGGCAACATTATCATCGAAGTATTTTACCAGCTCAGCAGTATTCTTTATGTCAGGATGCGAAAACGTTACAAAATCAATTTCTCCATCCCTGAGGCTCACAGCGATCCACCGCGGTATCTCAGATACTAATACCGAGAGATATCCGAGGGCCATCGACTTTTCGTGAGGCTTGTAGTCAAAAAGTTTTTCGGAAATTCTTTCAAGGCATTTGCGTGTTGATGCCACTTCGGATTCAAGTTCTTTCGCATATTCTGCGCCTAATTTTATTTCAGCCATAAAATTTTAATTTATGCGTTTTGTGCAAAAAGAATACCCAAATCAAAGATTTCCTTTCTTCAGCTCCTTCACCGCATGGTTTGCCGCGCGGGCGGTAAGCGCCATAAAAGTAAGAGACGGATTCTGTGTGCTCACAGATGTCATGCACGCCCCGTCGGTAACAAACACATTCCGACAGGCGTGAACCTGGTTGAACTTATTTAATAACGATGTTTTCGGATCGTGCCCCATTCTAATGCCACCCATTTCATGAATATCAAGCCCGGGTGCCTGTTTGCTATCATGGGGAGAAATATTCGTGCATCCTGCTTTTTCAAGCATTTCAACGCCCTGCTCCAGGAAATCCTTCAGCACTTTCTCATCGTTGTCATCATAATCCACATTAAATACCAGTTGCGGAACGCCCCACTGGTCCTTTTTGTCGTTGCTGAGCGACACCATGTTTTGTTCCTTCGGAATCGTTTCGCCCTGCATCATCATAAACACGTTCCAATCGCCGGGCCGGGTGAGCGCCTCTTTGTACGCCGCTCCAACCTGTTCTCCATCACTGCCCCACGCTCTTCCGCGGTGAACATTATAGTGCACCATATAGCCGCGCAGAAAATCCATTTCCTGTTTATGAACATTCCTGAAATTCGGCATCATTGGCGAAGTTGGCCGGCGGCCATAATGATATTTGTCGTCGGGCCCATCGAGTGTTGCGGTTACTGTTCCCCGGTAGTTATGAAAAGCGACATACTTTCCGAGTAACCCGTTGTCGTTTCCTAAACCATTCGGAAAGCGATTAGAAGTGGAGTTGAGTAATATGAGATTGGAATTGAGACAGGCGGCGTTCACAAAAATGATTTTTGCAAAAAATTCGGTGGCCTGCCTGGTGTTTGCGTCGATCACTCTCACACCTGTCGCTCTTTTTTTGTTCTCGTCGTATATAATTGAATGAACAACAGAATCGGGCCGCAAAGTAAGGTTGCCTGTTTTCATGGCCCATGGCAGCGTAGAAGCGTTTGAGCTGAAGTAGCCACCATACGGGCAACCACGCTCGCATTTGCTGCGCGCCTGGCACTGCTGCCGTCCCTGCTGTATGTGAATTTCTTTGGGAACTGTAAGGTGTGCGCACCTGCCCTGCACAACGAACCTGTCTTTGTAGTTCGACAATATTCGTTCCTGTATGATCTTCTCCCCGCAACTCATTTCCCACGCAGGAAGACTTTCGCAGTCGGGTAACGTTTCAAGTCCATCGCGGTTACCGCTGATTCCCGCAAAACGTTCAACATGACTATACCATGGCGCGATGTCGTTATAACGGATGGGCCAGTCTACCGCAAATCCGTCGCGGGCCGGTCCTTCAAAATCAAATTTGCTCCACCGTTGTGTTGCCCTCGCCCATAACAACGATTTACCTCCAACCTGGTAGCCACGTATCCAGTCGAACGGCTTGTCCTGCACATAAGGATGATCGTTGTCTTTTACAAAGAAATGTTCGGTGGCTTCGCCGAACGCGTAACACCGGTTGACGATAGGATTTTCCTGTTGAACCTTAAGAGGGATACTATCGCGATGTGGAAATTCCCACGGCCCCATGGTTGCCGTGGGATAATCTTTCAGGTGAACTACGTTCCTGCCCCGCTCTAATAGTAAAGTTTTAATTCCGTGATCACATAACTCCTTTGCTGCCCAGCCCCCGCTTATTCCTGAACCAATAACTATTGCATCGTAAGTATTTTCTGCTACACCTCTGTTGTTTACATTGAGCGAATCGCCGGGCATCAGGTTATTCCTTTACTTTATTTAATTGCGCGTTCACAGTTATCAGCACTTCTTTGCTCACTACAAGTCCGCCGCTTTCTGTCGCTTTGTCCCACTTCAGGTTATAGTCGAACCTGTTAATTGTTGTTTGAGCTTTGAAACCAAGTTTGGTGTTTGCTGCTGCGCTGCCGCCGTAAGTTACATCGAAAACGACAGGTTTGGTTACGTCGCGGATGGTAAGATTTCCCGCGAGTTTATATTTATTCCCGCCGGCAGGCGTCACGGAAGTGCTGGTGAATGTCATCGATGGATATTTTTCAGCGTTGAAAAAATCATCGCTTTTCAAATGACCATCACGCCTTTCGTTGTCGGTGTCAATAGAGTTCACGTCGACCTTAAAGCTGATTTTTGCATCGGAAAGATCGGCTTTGCCGTTTTCCATCGAACCATCAAAAAGTTTGAACGAACCCTCCACTTCCGATACCACCAAATGGGTAACAGTAAACTTTACGCTCGAGTGAGCCTTGTCGACACTCCACTTACCTGTTTCAATCAGGTTTGCTGTGGATTTTGTTGCCGGAGTTTTTTGTGAAGGCATTACAAACGCCATCATTGCTGCCGCGCCCAGGAGCAATGTTGCAGACACGAATAAAATTTTTCTCATGACTCTATCAATTTAATTTTTAACGATAAAGCACAAGAATACAAAAAATGAAGTTCAAACATTAATGAGCCCGGTTAAATAACATTTATTTATAAATCATAATACTAACGTCACATTCACATAACAATTAGTTCATATGCGAATGGCATATTTGTGGTCAATACCATGAAAAACAAGAAACGGAAAATAGAAGTTCTTGTACTGTCCGACGTTCACCTTGGCACCTATGGGTGCCATGCCCGCGAATTACTCCGCTATCTTAAAAGCATCAATCCAAAAATAGTCGTCCTGAACGGCGACATCGTCGACATCTGGCAGTTTAGCAAAAGATACTGGCCGAAGAGTCATATGAAAGTAGTGAAGCACCTGATGGGATGGATAAGCAAAGGAAAAAAGACTTACTACGTTACCGGCAACCACGACGAAATGCTGAGAAGATTTACGGGATTGAAAGTGGGGTCGTTCAGCATTGTGAATAAGCTGGTGCTTGATCTGAAAGACGATACCAAAGCCTGGATATTTCACGGCGATGTTTTCGATATCACCATGCAGCATTCCAAGTGGCTCACAAAACTTGGCGCCATAGGGTACGATATGCTTATCCTCCTTAACCGCTTCGTGAATTTTATATCCGGGAAAGTTTTCCGAAGAGGTAAAATATCTCTTTCAAAAAAGATAAAGAACAGCGTAAAAAGCGCAGTGAAGTTCATCAACAACTTCGAGCAGACAAGCGCCGACATTGGCATCAGCAACAACTACCAGTATGTTGTTTGCGGCCACATACATCAACCGGAAATAAGGGAGATTTCAAATGACGATGGATCCATCATCTATCTAAATTCAGGCGACTGGGTAGAAAATCTTTCGGCTCTCGAATACAACGACGGGCAGTGGACAATTTACAGGTATGAAGAGTCATTTGCGGATAAGGTGCTGAATAAACTCGAAGAAGAAACGGATCCAACCAGTAACGAATTATTCGCGAGCCTGCTCAATGAGTTTCAAATGATGAAACAATAGTAACCCGCCGATGAAAATACTCTATGCCATACAGGGAACAGGAAACGGTCATGTATGCAGGGCGCTCGAAATTGTGCCACTGCTCTCTCGTAAAGCGGAAGTGGATGTGCTGATCAGCGGAATACAATCCGATATAAACCTTCCCTTCGACGTGAAATATGTTTTTAAGGGCCTTAGCTTCATTTTTGGAAAAAAGGGCGGAGTCGACCTCCTGGAAACGTATAAGAAAAGCAGGATAAAAAATTTGCTGACCGAAATCAGGGAGCTTCCTGTCGACGATTACGACCTTGTGATCAGCGACTTTGAACCTGTGTCGTCGTGGGCGTGTCATGTTCGTAACAAAACGTGTATTTCGCTGAGTCACCAGGCCGCGGTGATCAATAGAAATTCCCCTCAGCCAAAACGTAAGGATGCTGTTGGGAAAGCTATTTTAAAAATGTACGCGCCTTTCACTGTTCAGTATGGTTTTCATTTCCAGGAATACGACGAAAATATTTTTACACCGGTAATACGCAAAGAGGTCCGCGAAGCAGAGGTGAGCGATGAAGGGCATTACACCGTTTACCTGCCCGCATACAGCGATAAGCGCCTGGTAAAAGTGTTGGGCAAATGTGAGGGAATAAGATGGGAGATTTTTTCAAAGCATTTTGAACACGATGTCGATTGCGAGAACATAAAAATTTCGCCACTGAGCAGTAGTGCATTTATAAAAAGCATGGCTTCTTCGCGGGGTGTTATTTGCGGTGCAGGCTTCGAAACGCCTGCAGAGGCGCTTTTCCTGGGCAAGAAACTGCTGGTTATTCCCATGAAAAATCAATACGAACAACATTGTAACGCTGCGGCACTGAAAGAACTGGGTGTTGCCGTTCTAAAAAGTCTCAAACGTAAGCATCTGTCGAAACTGGAGAAATGGCTCGGAAGCGATGAGAGAATTCATATCGATTACCCCGATAACACTGAAGAAATTCTTGACAATATCTTATCAAAATTTGATCCGCAGTATGAAGATCGCTGAAGATGGATTGTGGAAACAGTTCGCATGGGGAGTATCGACAGCTGCATACCAGATAGAGGGCGCACATGTCAAACACGGCAAAGGACTTTCGATATGGGACGACTTTACTCAACGAAAGGGTCGCATTTTCAAGGGCCAGAATGGAAATATCGCGTGCGATTATTACCAGCATTATCACCAGGACCTGGCTTTGATGGGCGCATTAAGCATTCCTAATTACCGTTTCTCCATTTCGTGGAGCAGGATATTTCCGGAAGGCACAGGCGCGATAAATAAGCCGGGCGTGGAGTTTTATAACAGGGTGATTGATTTTTGTCTCGAACTCGACATACAGCCGTGGATAACGTTGTATCACTGGGACCTTCCACTTGATCTTGAAAAAAAGGGAGGATGGGCGAACCGCGATATTATTGGCTGGTTCGAAGAATACGTGTCTTTCTGCATCAGAACTTTCGGCGATCGTGTGAAGTACTGGATGGTACTTAATGAGCCAATGGTATTTACCGGGGCCGGATATTTCCTTGGCGTGCACGCTCCCGGAAGAAGGGGACTCAACAATTTTTTAGCGGCGTTGCATCATGCGGCGATTTGCCAGGCCGAAGGTGGCCGTATAATACGATCTCTTAATTCAAATCTGAAAATAGGCACTACATTTTCGTGCTCCCATGTTGATCCCGCGAGCGATACGGATTCAGATCAGTATGCCGCGATAAGGATCGATGCATTGCTCAACAAAACGTTCATCGAGCCATTGCTCGGTATGGGTTATCCGGCCGGCGATCTTAAAATACTGCAGCGTGTGGAACAATATGTGAAAGATGGCGATGAGGCGAAACTGGCATTCGACATGGATTTTATCGGGCTGCAGAATTACACGCGCGAGATCGTTGCACATTCTTTTTTCACACCTTTCGTACAGGCCAGGATTATACATGCCGGAAAAAGAAAAGTGGAGCGAACGCTCATGAATTGGGAAGTGTACCCGGAGAGCATCTACCTCATGTTAAAAAAATACGGCGCCTACCGCAATATTAAAAGTCTCATCGTAACAGAAAATGGAGCCGCGTTTGATGATGTGGTGGAAGATGGCGTGGTGAACGACATCAGCCGCCAGATTTTTTTACAGGATCACATTACCCAGGTACTTCGCGCCAAAGAAGAGGGAGTGAATGTGAATGGATATTTTGTTTGGACGTTCACCGACAATTTCGAATGGGCCGAAGGTTTTCATCCACGATTCGGCCTCGTATATGTCGACTTCCTCACACAAAGAAGAATTGTAAAGTCATCAGGGTTCTGGTACAGCCGGTTCATAACCGAGCAGCGAAGGCAAAATTATTTTGCAAAAGCCACATTTTAATTTATCTCCTTAATCTTTTCGGTTTATCTTTTATCCATGCATTATCGCTGGCTTATCGTCGCACTGCTTTTTTTCGCGACGACAATTAATTACATAGACAGGCAGATAATCGGTCTGCTAAAGCCGATCCTGGAAAAAGAATTCAACTGGAGTGAAACAGATTTCGCCTATATCGTGATGGCGTTCACCGCTGCGTATGCAATAGGACTGTTGCTCGCGGGACGCATGATCGACCGTACCGGCACTCGCATCGGTTACACCATCTCCATTGTGATTTGGAGCGTTGCGGGAATGTTGCACGCGCTCGCGAGAAGTGTTACGGGTTTCATCGTGGCACGTATCGGTCTCGGCCTCGGTGAAGCAGGTAACTTTCCTGCTGCTGTAAAAGCCGTTGCAGAATGGTTCCCTAAAAACGAAAGAGGTGTGGCCACCGGAATTTTTAATGCGGGCACAAGCGTTGGCGTAGTGTGCGCGCTGCTTATCGTTCCGTGGATACTCAACAACTATGGATGGCAGGAAGTGTTCTGGATAACAGGCTCGCTCGGCTTCGTGTGGCTGATTTTCTGGTTGATATTCTTCCAGGTTCCTGCAAGGCAAAAGCGTTTGTCGGGCGAAGAGTATAAATACATCACGGCAGGACAGGAGTTTGAACAGGCAAAGGAGAAAGCAAAAATAAAGTGGTCGCGGCTTTTTGCATTTCGTCAAACATGGGCCTACATCACGGGCAAGGCGCTGATCGATCCGATTTACTGGTTTTTTCTTTTCTGGCTGCCATCATATTTTTCTTCCACCTTCAGCCTCGACCTTAAAAAGCCAAGTTTACAGCTGATGACGATATACGCCGCCACCACTGTTGGAAGTATTGCGGGGGGCTATTTATCGTCGTGGCTCATAAAAAAAGGGTGGCCCGTTCTTAAGGCGCGCAAATTTGCATTGCTGTTGTTTGCGTTACTCGAACTGTCGGTTATCGTTGTGCAGTTTGCGCCTTCGGCATGGGCCGCAGTAGCGTTAATTTCTTTTGCGGTCGCGATACACCAGGCGTGGGCAACGAATATTTTTACAATTGCTTCCGATCTTTTTCCATCCGAAGCGGTAAGCTCCGTAGTCGGCATAGGGGGCATGGCAGGCGCGATCGGCGGTATATTGTTCCCCATACTTGTCGGCTACCTGCTCGATTCTTATAAAGCTGCTGGCAATATCACCGCCGGGTATAATATTTTATTCACTGTTTGCGGGTTCACCTATTTACTAACAATATTGATTATTCACCTGCTCACACGCAGGGCTGAAAAGGTGCAACTGAGTGAACTGTTGTAAATTCAGGAACAAAAATTTTTACGATATGAAGCCGGTTATTTTTCTCGCTGCACTATTGTTGAGTGCCACCGTTTTCGCTCAAAGGCCACCTCTGCAAACTATCCGGGCAAACAGCGGAGCTATACAGGTTCAACCGATTACTCACGCCACTTTTGTAATCACTTATAATAACAAAACATTTTACATCGATCCTACCGGCGGTGCCGCTGCATTTACCGGTCTCGCAAAGCCTGATGTAATACTAGTGACTGATATCCACGGCGATCACAACGATCCCAAAACGATAGATGAAATTAAAACCGCGAACACAATCGTTGTTGCGCCCAAAGCAGTTGCTGAAAAACTTCCGGGTGTAGAGCAGTCTAAGTTAGTTGTCCTTAACAATGGCGAGAAAACTGACCAGGCGGGCGCAACGATCAACGCTATTCCTATGTACAATCTTCCCGAAGACGCCGAATCGCGTCATACAAAAGGACGTGGCAACGGATACGTAATAAATTTTGGAGGAAAGAATTTTTACATCTCCGGCGACACCGAAGATATTCCTGAAATGCGCCAGCTGAAAAATATCGACGTGGCATTTGTTTGCATGAACCTGCCCTACACTATGGATATCAACCAGGCAGCAAGCGCTGTACTCGAGTTCAAACCTAAAATTGTTTATCCCTACCACTACCGCGGCCAGGGCGGATTAAGCGATGTGAACGGTTTTAAGAAACTCGTGAATGAGAAAGATAAAAGTATTGATGTAAGACTGCTAAACTGGTATCCTTAATTCTCATACATCCATACTTCCGGATGCATCGTGTATAGCCGCATTCCTTTATTTGTGGGCACGACAATCGGACTTGAGTGGTCACCGTCAACAAGCGGGTTGCCCGGGTATTTTGTCCAGTGAATAAGGTCGGTTGACATGGCCGCATTAGAATTCCACGCCCCAGGATTTGTTTGCCAGCCCGTATCCGCGGATGCGTGATAGTACAGGTAGTATTTGCCTTTATGTTTGATAACCTGGTTTACTGCAACTGCGCCAAAATCATATTTCTCAGGACCCGGTTTAAGCACGGGCGTATCCGACACATTTGTCCAGTTTATTTTATCCGTTGACGTGGCGAGCCAGATCGCTGCATCGTTTATTTCATAAAACAGGTACCATTTTCCGTCTTCCACGTACACCGTTGGTGTTCCATATGGACCCGGCAACGTGTCACCTTTTGTATTTACAATTTTCAGATCTCCCTGGTCCTCCCAGTGAATACCGTCGTCTGATAGCAAAAGGTGGGCGATATCATGGGTTCCTTCTGCGTACATGTGATATTTTCCGTCGAGCTTGAACACCATCATATCTTCCGTCCATCTCTTATCGAATATCGGGTTGCCCGCATAACGTGTCCAGTTAATTCCATCTTTTGAAGTTGCATATCCCAGGTAGAGGATTGCAGAATCTTCGTCCCTGTGTCCGTTGTACCACATTTTATAGACAGAGTCCTCATTAAGTATAAATCCACGCTCGCGGATTATTTGATCCCACGCGGTTGAATCGCCATGCGTGAATACCGGATTTTTTGAATACGGATTGAAGTTTACCATTTCCGGAGCGAATTCCGGGGTATTGTTACCGGTGTTTTCGCACGAACAAAAAATAAAGGCCGCAACAACACAACAGAGCAATCTCATTTTCAGGAAGACTTTGGTTTGAAGAATTAAAAGTAAAGCTTCTTTTCAGTTAAAGAAACGCAAACGTTTGCACCTCGCCGATACAAGGTCGCCATTCATCGACACTGTATTCACCTCCTGTAATTACATGAGGATATTTATGGCGCACAATTAAAAACTCGTTTTATGGAAAGAAAAAAGTTTTTGAAGAAGAGTCTCTCAGCTATCGGGTTGATCGCGCTTTCTCCGATTGCCAATTCATGCAATAAAAATGATCTGATTGGAGGTTCGGGAACCGATACCGGCGACAGTTCGGGCAGTTGCGAGGTATCGCCCGTGGAAACAGAGGGCCCGTTTCCCACAAAAACACCTTCGTCGCTTGTTAGCCCAGACATTATAAGTGACCGCACAGGCATTCCGCTTACTATCAAAATAACCGTTAACAACAGCAACAATAGTTGTGCTGCACTGGAAGGCGCTATCGTAGACATCTGGCATTGCGACAAAGACGGGTATTACTCGGAGTATGGTGGTAGCGGCATGCAGCAGGCCAATTATTCGTCGGTGCATTTTCTCCGTGGGCGGCAAACAACCGACACGGCCGGCCTCGTAACGTTTAACTCGATTTTTCCGGGATGGTATTCTGGAAGGGCTCCGCATATTCATGTTCACATCTATGATAAAAATGGTTCTTCGCTGCTGGTGACGCAGATTGCATTTCCAACAGACATATGCGATTCGGTATACACTACTGCAACCGATTTTTATACGAGAGGAACCCAGGATACTTCTAATTCATCGGACAATGTTTTTGCCGACTCCCTGGCGAGCGAACTGGCTTCAGTATCAGGAAATGTTAACGACGGGTTTGAACTGAAGCATATTATTACAGTAGCGGCGTGATAAATTTGTGAGGTTTTTAATTGAATGATGTTTCTTCGGTAAAGTCTCAGTTTGAAATTTTGCTTCTCCGTTGATCCCTCGCAGAGTTTACCCTGAGGCTATAGCCCCGAATGGGCTCGGGATGACAGAAAAGGCTCTGAGGTCATCCCGAACCGAGTTCTGCGAAGCAGAACGAGTGTGAGGGATCAGCGGAAGGTGTCGTTAAAAATCAAATGGGGACATTACCGTTTCTTCCTATTTTCATAGGATGAAACGTTTTTCCCCTGCACTCTTTGTTTCGATGGTCATACTGTTTTCAAATTGCCAGACTCCACAGGGGCTCCCGCCAGGTGAGGAGGTAAATGGTGGATTGACCGTTCCCGACAGTTTCAGCGTGGTGGTGGTTGCCGAATCAACCGGCCGTGCCCGTCATATAGCGGTAAATACTAACGGTGACATATATGTTAAATTGAGGAGTCCGCATCCAAAGGGAATCCTGGCGCTGCGCGATGAAGACAACGACGGCAGGGCCGACCGCAGAGAGGTGTTCGGCGACTATGTTGACGAAGGCGAATATGGTACCGGTATGCGTATTTACAATGGTTACCTGTATTTCAGCACCGCCGGGGAAGTGTATCGCATGAAATTAACCGACGGCGACCTTGTGCCGCAGAGTAAGGTAGAGCTGATCATGAAGGATGATTACAAAAACGATCCGCATGGTTTTGAGCATATAGCAAAACCTATTACGTTCGATGACGATGGCCACCTGTACGTGCAGTTTGGCGCTCCCGGAGATGTTTGCCAGGCAACGAACCGCGTTCCCGGCGCTCCGGGACAGGATCCCTGTCCCCAGTTGGAAGATCATGGCGGAGTATGGCAGTTCGATGCGAACAAACTCAATCAAACCCAGAAAGATGGTAAACGGTATGCCACAGGGATAAGAAGTATAGTGGGGATGGATTGGAATCACACCAATAATGCATTATATGCTTTGCAACATGGCCGCGATGACCTTCACCGTACATGGCCCGCATTATTTACGCCATGGCAAAGCGCCATGCTTCCTGCAGAGGAATTTCTGAAAGTAACAGAAGGCTCCGACGCCGGATGGCCATATTATTATTACGATCAAATACAAAAGAAAAAAGTGCTGAACCCCGAATATGGTGGTGATGGTAAAAAAACCGGCGAAGGTGAGAAATTAAACCAGCCGATAATGGCTTTTCCCGGTCATTGGGCGCCAAACGATCTGTTGTTTTACTCGGGCGACCAGTTTCCCGAGCGTTATAAAAACGGAGCGTTCATCGCTTTTCACGGTTCAACGATAAGGTCGCCATATCCGCAGGCTGGATATTTTATCGGTTTTGTACCGTTTAAAGATGGCGTTCCCAGCGGTGAAGTAGAAGTTTTTGCCGATGGTTTTGCGGGAATAGATACGATTGTTAACACGAGCGACGCGGCCTACAGACCAATGGCAGTGGCTATGGGGCCCGATGGTTCGTTGTATGTAGGCGAATCGGAGAAAGGAAAAATCTGGAAGATTACCTACAAGGGCGATCCGAAAAACTTTTCCGACAGGCAGCTCGCTAAAATGGAAGAACATAAGAGCCTCCCGCATATCAAAACACCTGACGAAATAAAAGATAACCTTCATGCAGGTAAAGGTGGAAAGGGTTCGCAGGTGTATTTCAGCTATTGCAGTACCTGTCACCAATCGGACGGTGATGGCGATGGTAACCGTTTTCCGCCACTCACGCAGTCTGAATGGGTGAATGGTGATAAGGAGAGATTAATTGGCGTTGTACTAAATGGATTACAGGGACCTGTTACAGTGAAAGGCAAGGCGTATAATAACCCGATGCCTGCGCATAATTTCCTGAACGACCAGGATGTGGCGGATGTGTTGAGCTACATCAGGAAAACGTTTAACAACAACAACGATAGCATTACCGCAGAGGAAGTGAAAGAGGTAAGGAGCAAGGTAGCCAAATAGCTAACCGAATTCTGGTCCGAGGATTGCGAATTGTTTTGCGGGTATGCCCGGGAAGTTATTTTTTCCGCGATACATCCTGATAAGTTTTCGTTGCTCAACAAAACCGATTGAATTGAGCCACCCGCTGAACGCAGAGTTTTCCATTACATCAAGTACTACGGCTCCTTCTATGTTATTCAATGCCGCGGTTGTGAGCTCAATCGCTTGTTCAGCACTGTCGGCCACCACAGGGCCTATTTGGGTGAAATTATAACCGCGCCTGCCAAAGCAATAGTTTGAAGAGTTTTTAATGAAGCAAAATTCAGGAAACGCCTCATGGTATAGTTGCAGCAGATCTTTTCGCGAAGCGCCAAAAACTTTTTTATCTGTATCGGCTATAGAAAAGAATGATCCTTTTTTACCCGGAGAAGAGTTTTTTAAAGAAACCTTTTGCGTGCTCATCATTCTGCTCAATACATATTCATCTTCAAAACCCAATTTTAAATACACTTCTCTGCCTGCGGGCGTAGCGTCCAGCTTGATCGTTTCCTGGTTTGCTAACAGCTCCAAAGATTCGCGCAGCAATTGTGTACCTATTCCCTGCCGTTTCATTGCCGGATCAACAAGCACCATACCGATCCAGCTGAAACGATCTTCGTAGGTGATCGTCGTGACGGTACCAACTATTTTTCCGTCGTCGTTAACAGCAACCCTGTTGCCATATTTACTGAGTGAAAGAAAAACGTTCCAGTCGTTCTCTAACTGGTTCCAACCTGCGGAGCGGCACAGGGAAAGGCCAGCAGGAATATCGGCCACCGTCATGTCCCTGAAAGTAATCATGCGTTTTGCTTTCTCGATGGAAGCATCAACACAGCAAGCGTTCCGATTATTGCCAACCCGATCAGCGCGGTAAATCCGTATGCGTAATTGCCACTTTTATCGCGAAGCCATGCAGCCAGCATGGGTCCGAATGCTTCGCCAAGACCATCTGCGGAAATAATAATTCCCATTACACGCCCCATCACGCGAACCCCAAACAATTCTGCCGCCATCAAAGGGATGATCATGTAATCGCCACCGAGCGCCATGCCAAACACAAAAGCGAAAAGGTACATTACACCTTCTGTTCGCGCGGCAAATAACAGGGGAATCGATATCGCTACAAGAGTGTATATCAGGATCATTACATATTTCTTCTGAATTTTATCGGCGAGCCATCCCATCAGCAGCCGCCCCAATATACTTGCGCCAAGCACAACCGACATTACATTCGCGGCGTGTTGCTGCGTGTAGTTGAGGTCAATGCTCATGAACAACTTTAGATTCTGACTCGTACCCGACACAGCCCCGATCGAACACATGCTGCCTATCAGCAAAAAATAGAAGGGCCAGCCTTTGAGAATATTCGTAAAAGGCACTTTCGGTTCGTCGCGCTTAACTTCAACCTTTGCGCCCTCAGGATTTTCTTTCACGAACCACGCCATCGGAAAGGCTATGGCGATCATTAAAATTCCGAGCCACATCAATCCGCCCCTCCATCCGAATTCCACGTTAAGCGCTTTCGCGATTTGCGGCACAAGCATTCCGCCGATTCCTATCCCCAGGTAAGCAATGCCCATCACCTTACCGCGCGAACTGCTGAACCATCTTGAAATAAGCACCTGGTTAGGTAGTGGTCCGCCAAACAAATAGCCGAGCGCATTGCACAGGTAGAACAGGTAAAACTGCCACAGCGATGTCATTATGCTCAAACCAATCAGCGCAACGCCGCCCAACAAAATTCCGGTGAGCATTAACCGGCGCGGCCCGAATTTATCGATTACCCATCCAGCAATAAATCCGAACAACGGTCCAATAATTACTTTACCTACAGCTCCGCCCGATGTTATCGTTGCACGATTCCATCCAAATTCTTTAATCCAGAAATCAAAGAAAAACGGGAGGCCATAAAACATGATGCCTACAAGTGAAAAGAGGCTTAGGAAAGCAGTGGCTCCTATAATAAATTGTGGTTTGCTCAATTTTCCCTGCGCGGCACCCGGCGAGCTTTGAATTGCAGTCGTCTCCAATATTCTCAGTTTATTGTTTTGATATTCCGGTTATGCGGTAAACTTTCCCGGCGTTTTTACTTAATAAATACATCTCGCCCTTATGATCTATTCCCAGGCGCATGTCTACCCTGTTATTTTCACACACCCGTTGCATGGTGCTTTGTTCTCCATGATACACTACACCAAATTCCTGTATCGGCGTTTGTTTGCTGGCAACAAGATTTTTCGTCTCAACAAAAAACAATCTTCCGCTATTTATATCACCGAAAATAAATTTACCAAGTAAATCTTTTATGTTCGATCCGGAATATTCATATCCCCCTGAAATCGCTTTGCCCTCATCATGATCATATTCTGCTACAGGATAGGTAATTTTTAGCGCTTTATCATCGGAAACAAGTGCGCGCGCCTTGTTGATATTGCCATAGGGGGTTATCAGGAAAGTGCCCTCTCTTATCGGCCATCCGTGATCACGCCCCGGTTGTATCAGGTACAATGATTCAATATTGCGCTGACCAATATTTGCGGCCAGCATTCTTCCGTCGCGTGTCCAGCTTATACGGTGCGGATTTCTGAAACCATAGGCATACATTTCTCTCACCTTATCGGTATCTTTTGCGAAAGGATTGTCGGCAGGTATCCCGTATTTGCCATTCGTACTGTTATTGCCGGCCGGATCGATGCGAAATATGGATCCCCACGCTTTGGAAGGGGTATGAACAAGAGATGGGTGCCTGTTTTCAACGCATCCTCCATCGCCTATGCCGATGTACAACTTGCCATAATCTTTGCTTCCCGGTTTCGCATTTGGATTGAACGTTAATTCCTGCATGCCGTGGATGCCTGTTACCATATCTATCCGAAGTAGTTCACGGCCTTCACCTGAAAATGGAACAGCATCAGGGGTGCCGGTTTTCCATTCTGTTACCACCCATTGCAGTTCGACGGGTATCGAATCAGCATAATTGAAATCCGCTTTTGCGGTGCCTTTCGGCTCCGTGTGGCTTGTATATAATAAACCATTTTTTTCAAAATCCGGATGAAATGCAAAGCTTCCAAAACCCGTGGCCAGGCCCGGCTTGTTAATGAAATCTTTTCTCAACGATTTCATATTCATGTACACCTCGGGCTTGCCATTTTTAATCACATATAAAGGACCACGAAGATCCACCACATAGAGATCTTCTGATCCGGGACGCTGACCCAATTTTGTAATTCTTGTACGCGGTTCTTCGTCGCTGGACGATGGGAAGTTTACCAGTTCTTCAACCTGTAGCGACATTCCCGACATTTTTATTTTTTCAGGAATCGGATCTTTCAGGTAGTTGGTATCGCCGTCATCGGGCTCTTCTTCAACTTTTACCGTTTTGATATAAGTGATAATATCGCTGATCTTTTTTTCTCCCAGGCTTGCAAACGAAGGCATAACCATATGGAACTGATCGAAAAGTTTTTTCGCCCTGTCGTCGCCCGCGTCAATTAATTTTTTTGGATCGTGAATGAAATTGCTGATCCATTCTGCAGGAACTTTATTGGTTATTCCCGACAGTTGCGGGCCGATGCCGTCCTGCAGGAAATTGTGACAACTGCTGCAGTTTTGATTGAACACCGCTTCGCCATTCGCTATTGCCAGCGAATCGCTGACAACGTCTTTGCTATTGCCGCCTGAAGTGCATGATTGAAAGATAAAAATCGAAACAACTGGGAGAACCAGAATGACCCGGAAAGCTTTTTTCATTGAGGCGAAGTATTCTTATAGAAATGAATTATCTTCCTAATTTATTGAAATGACAACTAAAGATGAAATTAAATCATCTTTCCTTAGATATTTCTACTACGCAAACGTTTGTGAAATTATTATTATATGAAAAAGATAAGCCGGCGCGACTTTATTCAATATTCGGGTACGTTCCTCGCTGCAACCACTCTCGACAAGAATATGCTGGCGAAACAACCTCTGCCGAAGCTTTCTTTTTCAACGCTCGGATGCCCCGACTGGCCGCTCGATAAGATACTTGAAGTAGCGGTGGCAAACAATTATTCAGCTGTGGAAATCAGGGGCATACTGCGCGAAATGGATTTGAGTAAATCGCCTGCTTTCAACAGCGATGCAAATATCAAAGCCACAAAACAGAAGTTCAAAGATAAAAACCTGGAAATAGTTGGTTTAGGTTCGTCGGCGGCCATGCACCATGCAGGGGAGGCCGAGCGCAGCAAAGCGATGGATGAAGCAAAACGGTTCATAGAAGTGGCCGGCAAAGTTGGCGCTTCGTACGTGCGTGTGTTCCCGAATAATTTTCCAAAAGAGGTATCGAAAGAGAAATCAATGGAGTTGATGACCTCGGGGTTAAACGACCTCGCGAAATTCTCCAAAGGCGCCTCCGTAAAAGTTGTCATGGAAACACACGGTGATCTCATCCGCGCAGACGACATTGCCGCTGTAATGAATAATGTAGATGATAGACAAATTGGACTTGTCTGGGATATTTCTAACATGTGGACAGTTACCCGGGAAGATATCGGCTCAGTTTATGATAAACTGAAAAAATGGATTTGGCACACACATCTTAAAGACATCAAAATAGACGGCGATAAGCAGCAGTACACATTGTTTGGAGAAGGCGATGTGCCCGCTTTTAACGCGATTGACCTTCTTGTAAAAAATAATTACAAAGGATATTACGGTTTTGAATGGGAAAAAATGTGGCACCCGGAAATTGCTGAACCTGAAGTAGCGATTCCACAATTTGCACAGGCGATGAAAAAACATTTTAGCTGACACATGAAAAGGAAAGAAGTTGCTCTTATAACCGGCGGAAGCCGTGGAATAGGCTTTGGTATCGCGCTCCAGCTCGCAGGAGCCGGCTTCGATATCGCGATTAATGGCGTAAGACCCGCCACAGCAGTAAACAACCAGGTCACAGAACTTGAAAAGCTTGGCGCAAAGGTGTTGTATTGCCAGGCGGATATCTCTTCCGCCGACGATCGCGCGCGCATGCTTGGGGAGATAAACGGATTTTTCGGGCGGCTCGACGTACTTGTCAATAATGCCGGCATTGCTCCGCGCGAAAGAAAAGACATTCTCGACGCGACGGAAGAAAGCTTTTCGGAACTCATCGATACAAATTTGAAAGGACCTTATTTTTTGACTCAGTCAGTAGCGAGGTGGATGATTGCTCAAAAAAATCAGTTCAATGATTTTCGCGGGAGCATTATTAATATTTCTTCTATTTCGGCGATCGTCGCATCCGTTAACCGTGGCGAGTATTGTGTTGCGAAAGCCGGTGTGAGCATGGCTACTCAATTATTTGCGGTTCGCCTTGCAGAGTATAACATTCCTGTGTACGAAGTGCGGCCGGGTATTATTCATACGGATATGACCGCCGGTGTTACAGAAAAATATGACAGGCTTATTGAAGGTGGGCTTACTCTTCAAAAGCGCTGGGGTTATCCTGAGGATGTGGGCAAGGCGGTCCTTGCGTTGGCAACAGGGTTGTTGCCTTATTCTACGGGGCAGGTTATCAATGTTGAAGGAGGAATGCTAACGCACAGGTTATAAAAATAAATTCACGCATCACGATCTATAACTCCGGCACATCAACCCAGCATCTTTTCTCCCAACTCTCAATCCCTTTCTCCGCCAACTGCACGCCCTTCGCGCCTTCGCGAAGATCCCAGGGGAACGGATCATTTTTCACAATGTGTTTAAGAAACAACTCCCATTGCGCCTTAAACGCATTATCATAAAATTCCTGCTCAGGCACTTTGCTCCATCCTGCATAAAAATCTATCGGCTGCGGAATATCGGGGTTCCAGACAGGTTTCGGTGTGTTACCGTAATGCTGGATATAACACTCCCTCAAACCCGCAACGGCAGAGCCTTTCGTGCCATCAACCTGTAGAGTGAGCAAATCGTCGCGGCGAACACGCACCGTCCACGACGAATTAAATTGCGCAATAATTCCGCCTTCCAGCTCAAACGTTGCATATGCAGCATCATCAGCGGTACATTTATATTTTTTGCCCTGCTCATCCACTCTTTCGGGAATGTGCGTTGCACCAAGGCAAGACACCGCTTTTACTTTTCCAAAAACGTGATCGAGCACATAGCGCCAGTGGCACAGCATGTCAACAATAATTCCACCGTCATCTTCCTTACGGTAATTCCACGAAGGACGTTGCGCAGGAATGGTATCACCCTCGAATACCCAATAGCCAAATTCGCCGCGTACCGACAATATCTCTCCGAAAAATCCATTCTGTATCAGTCTTTTTAATTTCACTATACCCGGCAGCCACAGCTTATCCTGCACCACGCCATTCTTGATTCCTGCTTTCTTACAGAGTTCATACAGCTCCAACGCAACTTTTGTTGAAACAGCAGTGGGCTTTTCGCAATACACATGTTTTCCCGCTTTCACTGCTGCCCGAACACCATCGGCTCTGCGTCCTGTTGTTTGCGAATCGAAGTAAACCTGGTAATGCGGATCATTCATCACGCTGTTAAGATCGGTAGTATGTTTTCTTATGCCCGACTGCTGCGCAAGCTTTTCGAGTTTTACCGCATCGCGACCCACCAGCACAGGATCGGGCATAATAAATTCGGAAGGACTGATTTTTACGCCTCCCTGCTTGATAATTTCAGCGATTGAGCGCATCAGGTGCTGGTTGGTTCCCATTCTGCCTGTTACTCCATTCATTATTATCCCGACTGTGTGAATTGTAGCTGCCATTGTTGTTGTTGTGAAGAGTTATTATTAAGAAGAGTGAAGATATCCCTGAATAATTTTATCAAAATATGTATCCTGGTCCTGTCCCCAATATATGGTTGAAAAAATTTCTACTTCATTGTAGCCGGTGAAGCCTGCTTCTTCCACCCATGATCTTATCTCGCGCACATTGATGCAGCCTTCTCCCATTATTCCCCTGTCGTTCAGCATATCGAGCGTGGGTGTTTTCCAGTCGCAGATATGAAACGCAGAAAGGTTTCCGTTTTTTCCGCAGCGTGCAACCTGTTCCTGCAGGTTTGGATCCCACCACAAATGATACACGTCGACTGCAATACCCACCGCATCTGAGCTGAAATATTCCGCAATGTCGTTTGCCTGTTCGAGTGTGTTGATAGCAGAACGGTCGCCTGCATACATGGGATGCAAAGGTTCAATCGTAAGCTGCACGCCCTTTTTTTCTGCATAGGGAATGCATGCTTCGATGCCCCATTTTATCTGTTCGCGGCTTTCTATCAGCGACTGCCCTGGTGCAGCGCCGCAAACCAGCACAAGCATCGGCGCTTCGAGTTCGGAGGCTTCATCTATCGCCTTCATATTTTCTTTTATCGCGGCCTCGCGCTGACCTGGCTGCAGCGCAGGGAAAAAACCTCCGCGGCACAGCGATACAATTTCGAGATTGAGCGACCGCAATAATTTGCCTGTTGCACGAATGTCCCTGCCTGCAATCGCATCGCGCCAAACGGTAATGCCGCCTACTCCTGCCTCCGCAAATTTGCGCGCCGATTGTTCAATTGTCCACGGCTTCATTGTAATGGTATGAATGCACAACTTCGAAAGGTCGGTAATAGGTGCGCCGCTCATTTCACACAATTATAAAAGGTATAGTAAGGTTCTTTGTTCAGCATCTTCTGCAAATAAAGCGCAACCTCGCGAATATGATAATCTCCCCACATGCTCGATTCACCCTGCGCCACCTTCGCGCCTTTTGGTACATAATCCCACCTGTTCGGCCAATGATAAACAGAATGAAGCAGCAAACCCTCGTGATTATTTTTTGTACTGAGGTAAGGTTCCTCCAATAATGTACCTGCAACAGTTAACCCCGCCTGCCAGTATTTATCGCCGTCCGGATCTTTTTTGCCCTGCAGGTATTTTCCCAGGCGAAGTAAACCCTGCGAAGCGATCGCCGCTGCCGAACTATCAACAGGTTCATATTCGTTGAAGGGGTCAGCAGGCCGGTCAAGGTAATCTTTCAGTTTATACAGTTCAGGTGCCCCGGTATCCCAATAAGGAACACCATCCGTTGGGGAATGTTCAATATAAAAATCGCACGTTGCCCTGGCGGCTTTCAACATGAACGCTTCGATTTTTTTTCTTCCGCCAAACTGCTCGAGTTCTGCATCTGCGACGGTATCAAGAAATTCCAGCTCTTCGGCAAAACCGCACATGGCCCAGGCGAGGCCACGTGTCCACGTGGTGAAGCCGGTATAGCCCTGCTGCGAATTCGGACAACGGTAATTGCCATCCCTGGTATTGAAAATGATTTCGTGAGCGGTTCTTCCGCGAATATCATACTGATCGCGTCCTTCCCCGTAAAAGACAGAATAAGTGGCGGTGGCCTCCATATGCTGAAGTGCGCGTTCGAGCATGCTTATCTTCACATCATTCTCTCCCTGCATTACGTGCTTAAGCTTATAACTTACCATTAGGCTTCGTACCGACCGCATCGTGTCTACAAACAGCGAGTGCGCTCCGTTGAACGAGTGAACATACCCGCCCGATTTGATGCTTGTCCACCTGCTTGCCTGTACGGCGCCGGAAATTTTGAGTGCCAGTTCGTAAAAATTTACTTCCCATTCGTTGCTGCCGAGTTTACCTTCTTTAATCAACCTGAGCAGGTTACCATATGTGCTGACATTGTTGAATCCGTGATCGTGCACACCGGTATGACTGATATGCGGCGCCATCAACGCAACCGTTTGCGTTCTTCCATATTCAAGAAAATTTTTATCGCCTGTACCGTCAAATTGAAGAATCGCCGAGCCAAACTGGAAGCCCTGCGTCCACTCCGTCCAGCCGCGTGTGGTATATTTTCCTTCTACGGTATATACCGGGGTACCTTTCGAGAGATCGTAATTTCTCCTGATCAATTCTATTTTCTCCCCGGAATGTGACCAGAATCTCTGCAGTGCTCCTGCTAATGCGTCGACTTTTAAATCAGCCCTTACTTTAATCATTTTTGCCTTTGTTTACTTTCGTGTTCAACGAAGCGATCAAGTTACTACAGTAATAACATAACTTCAAAAATCAAATTTAGATTCCGATGCAGAAAAAATTTATTTCCATTCTTCTTTTTTTCATTCTATTGAACACAGTTTATGGCCAAACGTACAGCATTGTTATCAAGGGCGGACATGTTATCGATCCGAAAAATAATATCGACGCCATAATGGATGTTGCCATAACCGATGGCAAGATTGCAATGGTAGCAAAAAACATTGATTCGAAAGGCGCCACACAGGTGGTTGATGCAAAAGGCCTGTATGTAACACCCGGTTTGATTGATATCCACGGGCATGTTTTTTTCGGCACAGAGCCCAACCACTATCTCAGTAATGGCCTTACAGCCGTACCTCCTGATGGATTTACATTCAGGGTAGGTGTAACCACAATCGTGGACGCGGGCGGCGCCGGATGGAAATCGTTCGAAACGTTCAAGCAGAATATCATAGATAATTCACAAACGCGTGTGCTTTCGTTTTTGAATATTGTGGGAGAAGGAATGCGTGGAGGTCCTTACGAACAGAATACTACCGATATGGATCCGAAGATGGCCGCTATGGTGGCGCGCCGCTACGACGACATTATAGTTGGATTCAAATTAGCGCACTACCAGGGTCATGAATGGCTGCCTGCGGAACGCGTGGTGGAAGCGGGTACCCTCGCAAATAAACCCGTGATGATTGATTTTGGTGGCGCAAATCCGCCATTGTCAATTGAGGAGTTGTTCATGAAAAAGCTGAGACCCGGCGATATCTTCACACACACCTTTGGTCACCTCGCGCCCGGTGAGGTCGGGCCAAACGGGATAGGAAGAGAAACGATCGTTGATCCCGCAACAAACAAACTAAAACCATTCGTAAGAGAGGCCCAGAAAAGAGGAATCATTTTCGACGTCGGTTATGGAGGAGCGAGCTTCACATATTCACAGGCGGCACCTGCTTTGAAAGAAGGTTTTTTTCCAAACACCATCAGCACCGACCTGCACATTGGAAGCATGAACGCGGCGATGAAGGACCAGCTCAACTGCATGACGAAATTCATGCTGCTGGGCATGAAGTTGCAGGACGTTATTAAAGCGAGCACCTGGGCACCGGCACAGGTAATAAAACATGAAGAGCTGGGACATTTATCTGTTGGCGCAATTGCCGACATCGCTATTCTTAATATACGAGAAGGAAAATTTGGCTTCTTTGACTATAAAGGCGCCAAAGTACAGGGCGATAAAAAATTTGAGTGCGAGATGACAATCAAGGGAGGAAAAATTGTGTACGACCTCAACGCGATCGCTACACCGGTAGTGTTGAAGTAGATAAAAAACAGATCCCGGCCAATGACCGGGATCTGTGCGATTCATATAGAAGCTATGTATGTGTTTACGACTTAGTTGTTCGTGATCGTTACAGAAACATCGTCGGTAGCAGTTGCACCTTTGTTATCGGTAACTGTTAAACGGAACACATATGTACCAACTACCAGGTTATCCAGTTTAGTTTTACCAGCAGTTGGGGTTACAATTGTTGAGCTTGAGGGCCCACTTACTTTCGTCCATTTGAACGCCGCGATCCATCCATCTGCATCAGTTGATGTTGTACCGTAAACATATGGATCGTAGTTCCATGATTTTGGTACTGAGATGTTCGCGCCTGCTCTTGCAACCGGTGCAACGTTGCCTGTAGTAGGTGTCGGAGCCGGAGCCGGAGCTGGCGATGTAGTTGTTGTTCCACTTGTGCTTGTTCCTCTTGAATAGAGAAGCATCCACTCATAAACATTATATCCATCCACTTTTGTTACTGGATTCCATGCCTTACCCCATGTTCCATTGTGAGAAAGACCATCCCAGATCGTGAGCTTCGTTTTGGATGCATATGTAGTGTTTCTTGCATCAATCCAGTTGATCCAGTCTTTACCCCACTGAACGGGAACTACTGCATCAGAGCTGGAGTTAAGCGACCAGATAGGAAGATTTTTTGTTGCAACACTTGCAGCAAGAGTAGTAGTTGGTTTTGTACCAGCACACACAGGAACAATCGCTGCTGCATTCTGACCATAACCTACCGACCAATCCCATGTAGATCCGCCACCCATGCTTAAACCGCCTACATATATTTTCGCGGCATCTACACGGTAGTGGCTTTTTGCGTAATCAATGACCGACTGCACCTGCGCACCAGTTGGCCTGGCACGGAACTGCGGAGAGATTACGATGTAAGAATAATATTTACCACCAACGAGAAACTTTGCAGGAAACTCTTTTCTGTTGATGTGATACGGAAGACCGCAGCAGTTTAACCTGCTAAGGCCTGTTCCTAATTCGCCTATCCCGTGAATGAATACAATCAGAGGATATTTTTTTGTTGTGAGACTGTAACGCGCAGGTAGAGTTTCATAGTAGCCTGATACGTTTGAATTGATTGCGACTTGCTTGGGAGTATGTATAGGAGCCGCAGTTTCCAATACATCATTCGGGTTTGTAGCATCATTTGCAACAACTTCACCGGTCACTGATTCATCTGCAACAATATCTTTTTTACAAGAGCTGAGAATGAATACGGATGCAGAAATGAATAGAGCACTAAGATTTTTCAGGTTCATGGACACACATTTTCGGTTAAACAAAATTTCAGACGACCCGTGCTTAACCAAAATGGTGCCAGAAAAAAATGTTGAACGAAAGAAACATTTTGGGGAGATGTTAAATAAATGTAAATGGAGATAACTTACGCTTTGAGTAAGAACTTTAATTAATTGGGAATAGGTGTTTTAATTTATTTTCATCGTTACTTTTTCCTTATCAACCATGTATATATCTCACTTGAAATCATTCAAGATTTTTCAGGAAATTACACATGCTAAATTGTGAGATGTATTTTATCCACATTCAAAAAAAAATTTTAATTCGATGATTTATTGGGGAATTATAGGATGCGGCGACGTAACAGAAGTAAAGAGCGGCCCTGCATTCAATAAAGTAAATGGTTCTTCATTACATGCTGTGATGAGAAGAAATGCAACAAAGGCCGCAGATTATGCAAAGCGACATAGTGTTGCAAAATGGTATGATGATGCATATGCGCTAATCAACAATCCATCTGTGACTGCGATTTATGTCGCAACGCCACCATCTACTCACGAAGAATATGCGATCGCTGCAATGAAAGCAGGCAAGCCCGTGTATGTTGAGAAACCTTTTTGCATGAATGCATCTTCTGCGCGCAGGATCGCAGAATTCTCAAAATCACATAATATAAAATTATGCGTCGCACATTACAGGCGACAAATGCCCATCTTCAAAAAAATAAAAGAACTGCTCGACAACAATGAAATAGGAACAATCCTAAATGTTAATATGATATTTTTCCAGGAAGGAAAAAAAGATGCCCCTGGTAACTGGAGAATTGATCCCGCGGTGAGTGGTGGTGGATATTTTCATGATCTCGCGCCGCATCAGCTCGATCTCATGATTTATTTTTTCAAGCCACCAGTATATATAAAAGGTGTTGCGCAAAATCAGTCGAAAGATTATAAAGCAGATGATGCAGTTGCCTGTACTATGCTGTTCGAGAACGGCGCTTTGTTTAACGGCTTGTGGTCGTTTAGTGTACCGAAATTTCTGGAGAGAGATCATTGCGAAATTATCGGCACATCGGGAAGTATCAGCTTCAGCGTATTCGAAATGAAAAAAATTAAAATAAACAGGAACGGTAAAGAAGAAATAATTTCTTTTGATCCGCTTCAACACGTGCAGCAGCCTATGATTGAAAAAGTAGTTGAGTATTTTTCGGATGGCGGCGTTAACCCATGCTCAGCCGACGACGGCTATACTGTAATGTGGATGATCGATGAAGTAACCCGGAAGTATTAGCAGTGTTCGTTTTCGTACACCGGTTGTATCGAATTCACATAAACTAAATTTCTCATCTTTTTATTAAGCAACTGATTTTCAGAAATATATTTAACTGGCACAACCTTGCTTGCCAATGAGTATGCTCAAAAATTACATTATAGTTGCCTGGCGCAACCTGCTTAAGAATAAGGTTTTCTCGCTTGTAAACATTGTAGGACTGGCCACGGGCCTCACTTGTTTCCTGCTCATCACATTATATGTGTTTGATGAACTGAGTTACGACAATTATAATGAAAAGGCCGACCGCATCTACCGAATTAATTCCTTTATAAAGATGGGTGGCTCCGAATTGAAACTCGCAGTAACGAGCGACATGATGGGTCAGACACTTAAGAAAGATTTGCCGCAAGTTGAAGAGTACGTTCGGTTTTATAATAGTAACGGAACAAAATCGATCCGGAAAAACGGTGAATATATTGTTGAACCAAAAGTAGCACATGCAGATTCTACTTTGTTCAGGGTATTTACGCTGCCTGCATTGTATGGTGACACAAAAAACGCACTTAACGAACCCAATACAGTTGTAATAACAGAGAGTGCGGCTAAAAAATATTTTGGAGAAGTAAATGTTGTTGGAAAAACGATTGAGACAAACGAAAACGGGCAAACGTCTTACAGGGTCACTGCAGTAATCCGCGATGTGCCGCACAATTCTCATTTCGATTTCGACCTGTTCTTCTCGATGGATAATGTGAACTACGGTTATGGAAACTATCTCAGCCACAACTTCCAGACCTATATATTATTGAAAGAAGGAACAACCGCGGCTGAAGTAGAAAAACAATTTCCAAAATATATAGAGTCTTATGTGCTGCCGCAGGCGAAGCTTGTTATGCAGATCAACAGCATGCAGGAATTTCGAAAATCCGGCAACAACCTGGAGTATTCACTCATCCCTCTTTTAAAAATACACCTGCATTCTGATCTGTTTCCGGAGCTCGGTGTTAACGGCGACATCAAGTATGTGTATATATTTTCAGCAGCAGCTATTTTCATCCTTCTGCTCGCATGTATCAATTTCATCAACCTTTCTACCGCGCGATCAATGAGCAGGTCGCGCGAGGTGGGTATCAGGAAAGTACTTGGTACGAGCAAAACAAAGCTGGTTGTACAATTTTTATCCGAATCAGGCCTTACGGTTGTTATCGCGATGGTAATTGCGATTGTGGCGGCCTGGCAAATTTTACCTCTCTTTAATACGCTTTCGGCAAAATCGCTATCTGTATCGCTTTTATTCAGCGGCAAAATGCTGGCGACAATTATTATACTGCCGTTTATTGTGAGCCTGCTCGCAGGAAGCTATCCTTCTCTTTTTCTTTCGTCTTTCAACCCGGTTATGGTACTGAAAGGAAAATCGGGAACAGGATCAAGTAAGAGTAAGCTGCGCAATGGACTGGTGATATTTCAGTTCGCCACATCTATCGTACTTATTATAGCAACGATCACTGTTTACCGCCAGCTCGATTATATACAGACAAGAAAAATCGGTTTCAATAAAGACCAGGTCCTGGTAATTGATGGTACAGGCGTGTTGGGCAATAGTGTACAATCATTCAAAAATGAAATTGCAAAGTTACCCGGTGTGTTAAGTGGTACCTATGCGGGGTTTCTGCCGGTGGCAGGATCAGCAAGAAATGATAATACTTTCTCGAAAGAGGCTGTGCTCACAACATCGAACACACTCAACATCCAGTCGTGGTCGGTGGATGAGGATTATATACCAACGCTTGGCATGGAAATAAAGGAAGGAAGAAATTTTTCGAAATCGTTCGGCACAGATTCATCGGCCATCATCATCAATGAAACCGCAGCATCGCTGCTCGGCTACAAAGATCCTGTAGGTAAAAAACTATATACGCTTGTCGACAACCAGGCTAACATTGTGCGGTCATACGATATCGTGGGTGTTGTCAAAAATTTCAACTACGAATCGCTGCGTCAGCGTATTGGTCCGCTTGCGATGGTACTTGGACAGGCATCATGGTCCACAGCTTTTCGTGTAAAACCTTCGGATGCGGAGGCTCTCATCAACCAGGTCAGTGAAAAATGGAAGTCGATGTCTACCGGTACGCCATTCAGCTATCACTTTCTCGATGAGTCGTTCGATAACATGTATCGCGCCGAACAGCAGGTAGGAAGAGTAGCTGTTGTATTTGCTGTGCTTGCGGTGATCATCGCATGTCTCGGGTTGTTTGGTCTTGCCACTTACATGGCAGAGCAGCGCACGAAAGAAATAGGCGTGCGCAAGGTGCTTGGTGCTTCGGTTAATAATATTGTGATGATGCTCTCGCGCGATTTCCTGTTGCTGATACTTGCCGCCTCCCTGATAGCATTTCCGGTTGCATGGTGGGCGATGTCGCAATGGTTGCAGGACTTTGAATACCGTATTGGGATCGGTTGGTGGATATTCCTTATATCGGGTTCTATCGCGATTGTGGTGGCGCTTTGCACGATCAGTTTCCAGGCTGTGCGGGCTGCACTCGCCAACCCCGTAAAGAGCCTGCGCACTGAATAATTATCCTTAACCGCTGCCGCTCCTCCATCTAAATCCGCTGTTCATCATAAGCGCATTAAAGTTATACGACAGCATTCGTAGGTTGAGTTAAATTAACTTTTATGCGAGTACAAATGTTAACCAGCCTGCTTGTATCGACGATTGGTGTAATAAATATGAATCAGGCGCGGGCCCAGGAAATTACTGCAGATTCCAGGAACACAGCTATCAAAAATATCGCGCAGCACATCGCCGCTAACTATGTATATCCCGAGAAAGGCGGGCAAATTGCCTCGCATATCCAGGCCGCGAACTTCAAGGGCCAGTTCGATAAAGCAACAACATGGAAAGAATTTGATGAGATGGTGACGAAGGAGTTGCGGGAATTCAGCAACGACGGACATCTTTACGTAAGGCATGATCCGAAAGTGGTGAAGGAACTGAAGAATCCACCTCCTGCTGGCGATGCGAGGAACACTATGAACGAACAAATGGGAGCGTCAACTTCCACAATAGCCGAATCGAAGGTGCTTGACAATAATATTGGTTATCTCAAGTTGACCGAAATACGAATAACAAAGGGCAACCTTAACGATCTTTCTTCGCATATAAAGAAAATGGAAGGCACAAAAGCGCTTATTATTGATTTGAGGGACAATGGCGGAGGTGGTTCTCACCTGGGACCTGTTCTCGAGTCGTATTTTCTACCGGCCGGCACACCGACACTGAGGTTTACAAAAAGAGACGGCAACTATACTACCGACTCAACAGTAACATGGTTGAATGAAAAGAAATACGAAAAACCTGTTTATATTATTGTAAATAATAAAACCGCATCTGCCGCCGAGGCGTTCGCGTTTGTTCTGCAGCAGAACCGGCGAGCGAGGATCGTTGGCGAAAGAAGCGCCGGCGCAGCTAATATGAATTCGTGGTATGCTATTGACGATGAAAATTTTGTGTCGGTGTCTACGGCTGCTCCATCTGTTCCGGGAAAAAATGTTTCATGGGAGCAAACGGGTATTCAACCCGACATCAGGGCAAAAAAAGAAGATCCCCTTGCTGTTGCAACGCGCGAAGCATCGAGATAATTAATAACGTTCATGATGTGTTTTATAGTTAACCCGCCACCGGCGGGTTTTTTATTTGTTTAAAAATCATTTAATTTACGCTCCGCTTTCTCGAAACCTTGCGAAAGAAATTAAAAACCAGGACAACGGTTCTCCTAACTTTTAACGTCTTATTTCTTATTTAACACTAATTAAATCATGAAAACACAACGCAGGTCTGTATTGAAAAGATTATTCGCCTCAGTGGCAGGAGTGGCAGGATTTGGCGTAGCGGCAAAGGCAATGGACAACACCTCAGTTTCAGAAAAGGAAGCAGGTAACATCACTTACGACCAGGAAGTTCCCCTTTTTTCCGGGCACACTATTCACAACGGCCTTGTGTATATCGCAGGCAAAGGCGCACACTTCGAGGGCGACATCAAATCTCACACCGATCATGTGTTGAAAGAAGTTGAGGCTGAGCTCAAGAAAGCAGGCACATCGATGGAGAAAGTGCTGAAAGTAAACGTATATCTCAACGACATCGCAGATTATAAAGGGATGAACGAAGTTTACAAAGGCCGCTTCGGCAGTAAACCGCCGGTTCGCACCACTGTTGCTGTTGCAAAAGGTGGCGTACCTGGGGACTCGCTTGTTGAAATTGACTGCATTGCTTACCTGTAAGCATCAGCCATTTTATTAACCACACTTAACTGCTTAATATATGAAACGCCGGGATATATTAAAGGGTATTTCTATTCTCCCACTTGGAGGCGCAGTATCTGTACTTCCATTTACAGCCAGGGCCTCTTCCAAAGCACGCAAGCGCGACCTGTACAAAGAACTGGGCGTGCGCACTTTTATCAATGCAGCCGGAACATACACGTTCATGACCGGCTCGCTGATGCACGACTATGTTATAGACGCGATAGAATCGTCGTGGCAGGAGTTCTGCCTCCTCGACGAGTTGCAGGACAAAGTGGGACAGAAGATAGCGGCGATGGTTCACTCCGAAGCTGCTGTAATTACCGCAGGAGCATTCTCCGGACTCACACTCGGGCTTGCCGGCGTACTCACAGGCACCGACGTTGAGAAAGTGAAACAACTTCCATTCCTCGAAGGAACAGGAATGAAGTCGGAAGTGATTTGCCAGAACGCACATAAAATAGATTACAACCACGCGTTAACAAACACGGGTTGCAAAATGGTGTATGTAGATACGGTGGAAGATGTTGAAAAGGCCGTTAACGAAAAAACGGCCCTTATGCACTTCCTGAATATCGAAGCCGATAAGGGTAAAATTGGTCATGAAGAATGGGTGGCTCTTGGAAAAAAATATAATGTTCCTACCTCCAATGATATCGCTGCCGATGTTCCACCGGTGTCGAACCTTACACGTTTCAACGACATGGGTTTCGATTTTGTAGTTGTATCAGGTGGTAAAGCCATCAGGGGACCACAGAGTGCCGGTTTGTTGATGGGTAAGAAAAAAATAATTGACGGCGCACGCCTTCACATGCCACCGCGTGGTTATAATATCGGCAGGGGCATGAAAGTGAACAAAGAAGAAATTGTGGGAATGTATGTTGCGCTCGAACATTTTATGACCGCTGACCACGATGCAGAATTTAAGGTTTGGGAAGAGCAGATTGCGACTATCGAGAACGCAGTGAAACCAGTGAATGGTGTTTCTACAAAAGTGTTTGTACCAAAACTCGGTAACATTACTCCGACACTCGAAGTATCGTGGGACAAGTCTGTAATAAAATTGACGTCAAAGGAATTGCTTGAGAAACTGCGTAACGGAACTCCTTCCATCGAAGTGATGCCGAGAGAAGAAAATTCAATCAATATTACTGTGTGGGTAATGAAGCGGGGGCAGGAAAAAATAGTAGCCAAAAAACTCAAGGAAGCATTAACATGACAAGGTCATCTGCTGTTCTTTTACAAGTTACACTGACCATTTTTTCCTTCGCTCTTCTTGTAAATTGTAACAACCCTGAAAAAGCTGACGACAATCCGAATGTGTGGCGGGCTCCCGAAAATGCCAGGGATTTAAAAAATCCTTTCCGCGACGATACTTCCGCGATAGCCAAAGGACGCGAACTCTATAAGCTTCATTGCTGGCAGTGCCACGGTGAAAGTGGCTATGGCGATGGAGCAGCGGGCGGCGCACTGGGCGCGCAGCCGGCCAACTTTCACAGCAACCGTGTAAGACGACAGGCCGACGGAGAATTATTCTGGAAACTCGCGAACGGAAGAGGCAACATGCCACCATTTAAAGATGTGTTGAAAGACGAAGAAAGATGGGAACTGATCACCTACATCCGTAAAATGTCGGACCGCGAATACAGGCTAAGTCCGCCGCAGGCGTTACGCCCCGATATTTCGGTGGAGAAAGTAATGGAAACCGACTCCCTTGCTGTAAGGATATTGCAGAACCCCATTACAAAAGACGTTTACTATACCACGTTCGATGGAAATGTATTCCAGGTGAGAAATTTCAATACAAAAAATGCCATCAGCAAAAAAATCCTCACGGTAAAAGATCATGGTATCACCCGTTTGCAGGGAGCGGAGTTTGTAAAGAACCAACTTTTCCTCTCTGGAAATGTTGATGACACCGCAAAGAAAGCTACAGGTGGAAGAATGGTAAAATTCGAAACGGATACCGCGGGCGCACATAATATGACCGTGGTATTTAACACCGTGATGTACGGAACTAATAAAACTATTTACGATCATGGCTGGAACGCACTCGCGGCAAGCCCCGACGGAAAATATATTTATGTAAACAGTGGCGCGCGTACCGATCACGGAGAAGTGCAGGACAATGGAGGCTTATATCCCGGCGCGCGCGACAATGCGCTTACGAGTAAGGTGTTTCGTTTTCCTACCGATGCGAAAGATTTGATGCTTACCGATGATATCGCGCTCCTTAAGCAGAAAGGATATATTTATTCAGAAGGGATACGCAACGCTTACGACATGGCCTTCGATCCGTCGGGCAACCTGTTCGCGGTTTCCAACTCATCAGACTACGACAATCCGGAAGACATGTTCTGGATAAGGCAAAATCATCATTATGGATTTCCGTGGGTGATGGGAGGTATTGAGAATCCGCAACAGTATAAAGACTGGCAACCTGATCCGAAAACGGATAAGTTCATTAATGAATTCTCTCATTCGTGGCGAGTGAAATATTTTCACACCGACAGCACCTTCCCTCAAATTCCCGACAGTGTGAAATTCACTCCCGGTGTGCAGAATCTCGGTCCTGATGCAAATGAATATCGCGGACATTCAGGTAAAGTGATCGATGGCGACTTAACTGGTATCCCGGTGAGCACCTTTACACCGCACAGTTCACCGCTCGGTCTGTTCTTCGACAATAAAAAAGTGTTATCTGATGAATTCAGGGGCGATGGCTTTGTGATAAGGTACACACTTGGTGCACGTGGTAACATGATGCGGCAGTTTACGATGCAGGGTTCGGACCTTCTTCACCTGGAATTGACCTATGATGCCGCAACGGATAATTATTTTGTAAGAACAACGCGTATAGCAGACAGTTTTGTGGAACCCGTTGACGCTATTATGATAGGTAGTGATGTTTTTGTAATTGAATATGGCGGCAAGAAGGGTAACATCTGGAAAATATCGCTTCCAACTAATTCGAAAAAAACCAGTAAATGAAAAAACTAATTTCTTACGCTCTCGCTCTCTTTCTCTTCCTGCAGGCATCTTATGCGCAGGAGTATAACATTGTTATCAAGGGCGGGCATGTTATCGATCCCAAAAACAATATTGATGGAGTAATGGATGTTGCCATCAGTAAAGGAAAAATCGCGCAGGTAGCTAAAAATATTGATCCCAAAAAAGCCATCCAGGTCGTTGACGCGAAAGGTTTCTATGTTACACCTGGTTTGATTGACATCCACTCGCATAATTTCTATGGCACTGAGCCCGATCACGCGTACAGTAATGGTACTTCAGCTCTTCCGCCGGATGGTTTCACTTTCCGCACAGGTGTAACGACTGTTGTTGACGCCGGTGGATCAGGTTGGAGAAGCTTCGAAACGTTCAGGAAAAATGTTATTGATAATTCGCAAACGCGCGTACTGGCATTTTTAAATATTGTGGGCGAAGGGATGAGAGGCGGTCCGTATGAACAGAATACGAACGACATGGATCCGAAGATGACCGCTACGGTCGCAAAGATGAACAAAGACGTAATTGTCGGCGTCAAGCTCGCGCACTATACCGGTCACGAATGGACACCTGTCGACCGTGCGGTTGAAGCAGGGAAGCTTGCCGACATACCGGTGATGGTTGATTTCGGTGGCGCTGATCCTCCATTGTCAATTGAAGAATTGTTTATGAAACATCTTCGTCCCGGCGATATTTTCACTCATGCGTTCGGACAGCTCGGATCACGTGAATTTATTGTTGACACCAATACGAATAAAGTAAAGCCGTTCGTGTTCGAGGCGCAGAAGAGAGGAATTATTTTCGATGTTGGCTATGGCGGTATCAGCTTCTCATTTTCGCAGGCTATTCCCGCGCTGAAAGATGGATTTTATCCCAACTCTATCAGCACCGACATTCACATAGGGAGCATGAACAATGCGATGAAAGACCAGACGAGTGTAATGTCTAAATTCCTGGCTATGGGAATGAAGCTGCAGGATGTAATCAAAGCATCTACGTGGAACCCTGCAAAGGAAATTAAAAGAGAAGATCTCGGCCACCTTACCGTGGGTGCGGAAGCAGATGTTGCGATATTGAATGTTCGCACCGGAAAATTTGGTATGTTCGATTATAAAGGATACAAGATCGAAACAGATAAAAAGTTCGAATGTGAAATGACGATCAAAGGAGGAAGAATTGTGTACGACCTGGATGGCATCGCGACACCCATTTTTGCTCCAAGGCCGTCGAGACAGCAGAGAACTTCAACTCACTAATAAAAAAAATATGAAGAGGATTACGGTTGCTCTTGTAGTTGCTGGGCTTTTATCGAATACGCTTTTCAGCCAAACCATTTCAAAAGAGGAGCTGACATTCCTTACGTCGGAATGGAAAGGTGAAAGGTTTCCGGATGGAAGACCAAAGATTTCCGATGACCTGGTTGAGCGCGCGAAAAAAATTGGAATCGATGACGCATGGACGGTCCTCAAAAATCTCGGTTACATCAACCAGTTTGAATCCGGTTGGAAAACGGTAAATGATGAGCCGGTGGCCGGCCGTGCGGTGACTGCCATGTTTATGCCCAGCCGTCCCGACGTAGAAAAGAATATTAAAGAAAGGGGAACAAAACAGGGCAGGATAGGTAATACCAACTCCTGGCCGATAGATGTGCTCACAAAAGGTGATGTATATGTAGCGGATGCTTTCGGTAAAATAAACGGGGGAACGCTGATGGGAAGCACACTGGGAACATCCATATATGCAAAATCAGGTAACGGCGTTGTGTTCAATGGCGCCGCCCGCGATCTGCAGGGCCTGAGTGAAATAAAAGGGTTCAATGCTTTTGTCCGCGATTTTCATCCTTCGTTTTTACAGGATATGGTGCTGATGGGTTTAAACACTCCCATTCGTATTGGGGAGGCAATGGTATTACCCGGCGACCTGGTAATAGGACAGACAGAAGGTGTGTTGTTTGTGCCTGCTCATCTCGCTGAACAGGTGGTGGCCACTTCTGAATTTGTGATATTGAAAGACAGGTTCGGGTTTGAAGCGGTAAAGACAGGAAAATATACTCCGGGACAAATAGATAGCCAATGGATAGATGCCATCAAAACAGATTTCCTCAAATGGCTCGAAAAACATCCTGAAGAAGGAAAAATGACCCGCCAGCAATTGGATAAAATTATGGAAAAGAGAACCTGGTAAGCTTGTCCCGAACCGCCGAAGGCGTGTGAGGGACCAGCATTAAACGAATGCTTGAATCTATATGAACATTTACAAAATACTTCTCGGAATTGCTGCAATATGTCTTGCCGCGGCGCTTATAATTACTTTTTCAGGAAATATAGAAAATGCAGGCGTGCTCTATATCGCCTTCTTTCTTGCACTGGCAATAGGTATCAGAACGTTCCCGACTTTCAAGGGACTTTCATATACAGTTATTATACTCGCTGCGGTTACCACGGCGATGTTTTATCCGGGTCCGTTTGTAGAGATCAACGGGTTTCGTCTTGCTTCACTCATCACACCCCTTCTCCAGCTGATTATGTTTGGCATGGGAACGTCGATGAGCTTTAACGATTTTGCCGGTGTGATAAAAATGCCGAAAGGAGTGTTTCTCGGTGTAACAAGTCACTTTATTATTATGCCTGCGATTGGCTTTACGCTTGCGAATGTGAGCGGCTTTCCGCCGGAAATCGCTGCAGGTATCATCTTAATCGGATGCTCGCCGAATGGAATGGCTTCAAACGTTATATCTTACCTGGCAAAAGCTAACCTCGCTTTATCGATCACCATCACTGCTGTATCAACGATGCTCGCGCCGTTCGTTACCCCGTTTCTGATGAAGCTTCTTGCGGGCGAATTTGTTGAAGTGCATGCGTTGGATATGATGTGGGAGATAATAAAGATTGTGATCATTCCGATTCTCGCGGGTTTAATATTCAATAAATTCTTCAGCGGTAAAGTGGACTGGCTCGATAAGGCTATGCCGCTCGTTTCGATGACGTCGATAGCATTGATCATCGTGGTGATTACTGCAGTGGGCAGAGAAAGCCTGTTGTCAATCGGCCCAAAGCTGGTATTGCTGGTACTTCTTCACAATTTATCAGGATATACTCTGGGTTACTGGAGCGGACGCCTGTTCAAAATGAGCGAGCGCGATTGCCGTACGATTGCGATAGAAGTAGGCATGCAGAATGGCGGCCTTGCGTCTGGTATCGCAAAAGCAATGGGCAAAATCGCGACCGTGGGTCTTGCTCCGGCAATTTTCGGACCTTTGATGAATATTACCGGGTCAATACTTGCATCTTACTGGCATCGCAAGCCGCCCGCCGAGAAGGTGAACGAGAATGTAGTGGTTGAGCCGACGTGACAAGTAAATAGTCAATTGATTTATTATGACAAATCTGAAAGTGGCAACCACGCAATTTGAAAATAAAAGTGGTGATAAAGAATACAATCTGTCTGTCATAGAAAAACTTTCGGCTGAGGCTGCTTCGCAGGGCGCTGATGTTATAGCGTTTCACGAATGCTCGATAAACGGTTATACGTTTGCAAGACATCTTTCAAAAGAAGAATTACTTGCCGTAGCAGAAAAAGTTCCTTCAGGGCCATCAATAAAAAAACTTCAGCAGATCGCGGCGAAATACAACATTGTTATTCTCGCGGGATTATTTGAAAAGGATGACGATGAGAATATCTATAAGCCACAGGTTTGTGTTGACCGGAACGGCCTTATCGCGAAACACCGCAAGCTGCATCCGTTTATAAATCCCAATATCATCCCGGGAAACAGTTATACAATTTTTGAGATCAATGGATGGAAATGCGGTATCCTGATCTGTTACGACAATAACATTATAGAAAATGTGCGCGCAACGGCTTTGCTCGGAGCGCAGATTATCTTTATGCCACATGTTACGATGTGTACACCTTCTACCCGACCCGGCGCAGGTTTCGTTGACCCGGCGTTGTGGTATAACCGCGAAAGCGACCCTACATCGCTGCGTATGGAGTTTGACGGGTTAAAGGGACGCGCATGGCTCATGAAATGGCTCCCGGCCCGGGCGTACGATAATGGAGTTTATGTAGTTTTTTCGAACCCTATCGGAATGGATGACGATCAACTCAAGAATGGTTGCTCAATGATCCTGGATCCGTTTGGTGATATTATCGCTGAATGCAGGGAGCTAAATAACCAGGTTGTTTCTGCCACCCTTACTCCTGAAAAGCTGAAGCAGTCGGGAGGATACAGGTATATTAATGCGCGGCGCCCGGACCTTTATAAAAATATAATCGGAACGGAGCATGAATCCATGCAGAAAGTAGTTTGGTTGAAGTGAGGTGGTTTCATGTGCATCATAGTTTTTAAAAACTAAAAGCTTTTATTATGGAAAGACGACAATTCATAAAAAATTCCATTATTGCCTCCACAGGTTCTCTCATCATACCTTCCATTGTTAACGGAAAACTTTCTGCATCGAACGTGCAACTTGGCATTATCGGATGCGGTGGAAGGGGTACAGCAGTTATCACTTCAATGTCGAAAAACGCGAATGTAAACATCATCGCAATGGCCGACATTTTCGAAGACAGGCTGAAAGCACAGCACCCTGTGTATAATGAATTAAACGCAGCGAAGGGACTTCCCGCTATCAAACCATCCAATATGTACCACGGAGCGGATTCATACCGGAAGCTGTTGCAAAATAAAGATGTGGACGCGGTGCTGATATCATCTCCGTGCTATACGCACCCTGAGTTTCTTGAAGCAGCGATACAGGCGGGTAAGCACGTGTATTGCGAAAAACCGGTAGCAGTAGATGTAGTAGGAGTAAAACGTGCACAGAACGCAGCGAAGGGCATCACCAATAAAAGTATAACCATAGGGTTCCAGATCAGGCATGCATCGCCATATGTTGAAATGGTGAAAAGGGTACATGCTGGCGAAATCGGCGAGGTGATCAATGCGCAACTATATTATTTGTCATCGAGAAATGAGAAAAAGGAGTTGGGGATTGGCAATTCGGATACGGAGATGAAGATCAGGAACCATTTTCATTTTCGCGCAATGTCGGGTGGTATTCTCTTAGACCAGGGTATTCACATGCTCGATGTATGTAACTGGGCGCTCCAGGATAGTCCCATTTCTGCGCTCGCGTCTGGAGGAAGAAATCTACCTGATAATTTTGGAGATATATGGAACCATTACCAGGTAATTTATAAGTATCCGAAGAACATTCATGTAACGATGCAGTCTACACAGGTTGGCAACACGTTCGGTGACGTTTGCGCGAGGTTTATTGGAACGAAAGGTATTGCGGAGGCTCATTATAGTGGTGGAGTGTTTATCAATGGCGAGAACAAATGGGATTCGGGTGTTGCACGCGATGAATCGAGTGTTACCGCCGAACAGCGCGCTGCCGGAGTTTTTCTTTCCTCGCTGCACGATTCAGATAAAAATAAAGGCAGCTCGTTTATTAAGAGTATTGAGACCGGTAAATATATCAACGAAGTAAACCAGGCGGCCGCGTCCACTTTCACTGCAATTTTAGGAAGGCAGGCAGCGGAGAAAAATGCGGAAGTTTCGTGGAAAGCGATGAATGAAGGAAACGAAAAGCTCGACGCAGGATTGAATTTGAATCTGTTTAAATAAGGAATTTATGTCTGGCTCGCGGCCAGCTGTTTTATTCCAACGCGTAGGCCACCACGTAGTCGCCCATCTTCGTTAAAAACTTTCCGTGGCCACCGGCCGCAATCACAACATATTGTTTGCCATTAACCTGGTAAGTCATAGGCGTTGCCTGCCCGCCCGCGGGTAACATAGATTCCCATAACATTTCACCACTGCCGGAATCAAACGCCCGAAGAAAGCCATCGCGCGTAGCCGCAACAAAAACGAGATCCCCGGCCGTTACTATTGCGCCGCCAAAATTCAGCGAACCCCATTTTCTCGCATCAGCGTACTTCACCGTATCAACCATAAAGCCCAATGGCACCTGCCATTTATCGTGGCCGTTAGACATATTAATCGCATTGAGCGTTCCCCAGGGCGGTGCCGTCTGAATCATCCAGTCGTTCCCTGAAATCTCGAACAGGTAATCTCTTTTCATTACATACGGCGTTCCGAATTGCATGCCTGTTTCTGCGCGCATCGAACGCTCATTATCGAGTTTATTATCTTCTTCGAGCTTCTCGCGCGGTACCAACCTGATTATCGCGGCGAGCCAGTTAATATTCGTGTACAGGATATTTTTGTCGTGATCGTAACACATTCCACCCCAGTGAACACCCCCAACATTTCCCGGTGTAACCAGCGTGCCCTGCAATGATGGTGGCGTGTAAATGCCTTTATTTACGTAACGTGTAATTCGTTCTTCACCCCTTTTTTTCAATTCCGGTGTAAAGCCCCACGCATCGCTCACAGAAACTTTCTGTAGTCCTAATGGTCGTGGTAAAAGTGGGACCGGCTGCGTAGATGATGTGGTTTCTCCAACGATATCCGATGCGGGCATGCTTCGTTCTTCAACAGGAAACAGTGGCTTACCCGTAATGCGGTCGAGAATAAAAATGTAACCCATCTTCGTACCGACTGCCACGGCAGGAATTTTTTTTCCTTCTCGTGGTATATCAATCAGCATGGGTTGTGCAGCAATATCGTAATCCCATATATCGTGATGCACTACCTGGAAGTGCCACGCTACTTTACCTGTAGTTGCATGAATCGCCACGACAGAATTGGCATACAGGTTATCACCAGGCCGATTGCCACCATAATAATCAGGGCTCGCGCATCCTGTAGGAACGAAAACAAGATCTCGCTTTTCATCAACAGAAATTACCGACCATGCATTTGCTGCGCCGGTCTTGCGCGCGGTATCCGACGCCAGGGGATCCCAATGCCACATTTCTTTACCGGTAACCGCGTTAAAAGCACGGACAACACCTCTCGGGAAATCAGATTTATAATTATCCCCCATCGACGATCCGGCTACAATAATGTCGCCAATCACAGCCGGTGGAGAGGTCATACTGATATCATCACCTATTCCTTCGCGAAGATTGATTGTACCGTTGTTGCCGAACGACTCAACGGTCCTGCCTGTTTGTGCGTCGAGGGCAATCAGCCGGCCATCGATCGTTCCAATAAAGATTCTTCGTTTTACATTTTTGTTTTTGCTGTTTCTTTCCGTTGGCCAGACCGATACTCCGCGCGAGGTTATTTCAGAATAGTGCTTTTTTAGATCCACCTTCGGGTCGTACAGCCATTTTTGTTTGCCAGTGGCAGCATCTACCGCAAATACACGTGATGATGGCGTGCTGAAGAAAAGTGTGTTACCTGCAAGAATTGGTGTGGCCTCAAAAGCCGCTTTCTCAACTGCATTCGTTCCCTCGTATGTTTCCAGTTCGCCTGTTCTGAACGTCCACGCTTCCTTCAATGCGTGTATATTACCCTTGTTTATCTGTTTTAGCGAAGAATATCGCGATCCACCCGGATCGCCGCCATAAGCCGGCCAGGTATTGAAACCAGATTGTTGTCCGAAAGCAAGCTGGGCCGAAAGCAGTAGTATTGGTAACCTGGAAATCATCTTACTAAGAAAGGGATAAATTGAACAGGTTCCCAAAAAAATACTTTCCACGGGTGATTTGTCCATGGAAAGTATTGCATTCGTTTGCTCTTCAGTTACTTTTTACCGCGCGGATCGTCCGCAGGGTTGATGTAATTGATTTCAAAAGGCCCCTCACCATTTATCTGGATCATGCATTTGTCTTTCGAAAACACATAGTGGTGAGATTTTGCCGGAATCGCGGAGTAACCTCCGGCTTGCAGCGCCATCGCCTTTGATTCATCGATCGCATCGCCTGAACCCATATAAAGCGTTCCTTCGAGCACCACGACATGTTCATATGTGGCGTGCCAGTGAGGTGGTACTTTATAATTGGCTGGGAACGATGCTCTCAAAGTGAACGGACCGGGTTTCGATGGATCGCCGCTGAGTAGGGCAACTTGTGAGCCTTTCGGCAATCCCGGCGGGGCATCCATCCATTTAAGTTCAGGCACATTTAACATGATGTGACCTCCGGATGAATGTTCCATGTCTCCGGGTGCTGAAGTTTGAGACATTAGCGGGAGAAAACAAACGACCACTGCTGATAGAAAGAATAGTTTCTTCATACAAAACAGTTTTTACGTTTATGGAAAGAACTTTCCCGCTAAAGATACAAACTTAAAACTCTATCTGTCCCCTGATTTCGCCTCCCGGATTTTTCTTTGTGTGAATATTGAAGTAGTAAAAGCCTGTCAGAAGGCTGTCTTCCTTAATCTTATCGCCAATTTTTACTGAGTCGGTAAAGTTACCCGATGCTGCTTTTTTAAGAACGCCTGTCAGGTCGTGAGCAACGCCGGCATTTGATCCTTTCGCTGCTGTTCCATGGATGTGAGCCATTGTTGCATCACCGGTGAGGCCGGAATAGTTAATCGAATAAGTAAGCGTTTTTGTGTCTTTGTTGTATGTCACATCCGCAGTTCCTGTGCCTGTGCTGTTGTTTGCAGGAACTTCTTCGCTTGCAGACAACTGAATAGTTTTTGTCATCACCGGGTTAGCGGGCGCCGGGGTGCTCTCAGTACTGCTCATTGCTGACGTGTCGGTCGCAGAAGCATCGCCTTCACTGCCGGCATCGCCACATGCAATAGACAATGAAACAAAACTAACCAGGGCAGTTTGAAGAAACTTTTTCATATGTGCTTTATTTTTTGAATGGAAAAATGCAGATTAACCTTACACATTACCTCTTCAAAAACCATGCAACACTAAAAATAAGGTATTCGTGTTGTACATTTATGGATAGCAACCAAAATTTAATAATGAGATACTCTGGCTTTTTTATAGTTCTTTTCATCTGCATCGGTTCTTTTTTATCAGCAAACGCGCAACTGCGCCTGCCCGCAGTACTATCTTCCGGCATGGTGTTGCAGCAGAAAGATTCTGTAACATTATGGGGATGGACATATCCCGGTGCAAAAGTGTCGGTAACCACGGGGTGGAACAATGCAACAACTACCACCAACGCAACAAACGGCGCTATATGGTCAATGAAAGTGCTCACTCCTTCCGCGGGTGGTCCGTACGACATTACCATTGAAAGCGGCGAAACAATCCGTCTTAACGATGTATTAATCGGTGAAGTGTGGGTTTGCTCAGGTCAATCGAACATGGAATGGAGCTACAATGCAGGCGAGAAAGATCTTCGCAACGAAATGGACGCGGTGAAGAATCCAAACATCCGCTTTTTTCATGTTCCCAAAACAACGTCTGCATATCCGCAGGATGATGTGAGGGCAAAGTGGACGCCTTGCGATTCAAATACCGTGAAGAACTTTACAGCTGTTGGATATTTTTTTGGAAAAAGACTCAACGACTCACTGAAAGTTCCCGTGGGATTAATCAATTCCAGCTGGGGCGGCACACCCGCGGAAGTATGGACACCCGCTGAAAGAATAGAAAACGATTCAGAGTTACTTGCAGCAAGCGATAAATTGAATAAAACATCAACGGGCTGGCCATGGTTGCAGGGTTGCACATACAACGCGATGATTGCGCCGCTAAGCAATTTCAGAATCGCAGGGGCGATATGGTACCAGGGTGAATCTAATGTTAGGAGTAATTCCACTTACGAAAAGCTGCTGACTACCATGATTGATTCATGGCGGAAAACTTTTAAAAAGAACATTCCATTCTACTATGTTCAAATAGCTCCATATGATTATGGCGACAGCAGCAATATTAATGGAGCGTTGTTGCAGGAGGCGCAGACAAAAGCAATGACTTATCCAAACGTTGGCATGGTGGTGATCACCGACCTGATAGATTCGGTAACAAATATTCATCCGTCGAGGAAAAAAGAAGTAGGTAACCGTCTCGCCAATTGGGCGCTTGCACAAACATACAACCATACGGGCCTCGCATACAAAAGCCCGCTTTTTGAAGGCGCAGGGAAAAAATCAGGGAAAGTTGAAATCTCCTTCCAGGAAGTTCCGACCGGATTCAAATTAAAAGGAAAAAACGTAGAAGGCTTTACTATCAGCGATCCGTTCGGGCAGTGGTATCCCGCGAGCGCCAAAATAGAGGGAAAGAAAATAATCGTGTGGAACAGGAAAGTAAAAGATCCTGTAGAAGTGCGCTACGCATTCTCAAACACACTCATTGGAAATGTATTTTCTTCCGAGGGATTACCACTCACACCTTTTCGAACAGGCCGCTTATGATGAAACTTACAAAAGGCAATTTAGCGGGTATAAAAGGCCCAGTTAAAATTCCACGCCAGGAACTATTTAATCTTCCCGAAAAAATATTACAATTCGGAACGGGCGTATTGTTGCGCGGTTTGTGCGACTATTTCGTGCACGATGCAAATACGAAAGGGATTTTTAATGGACGAATAGTTGTTGTAAAATCAACCGGATCCGGAACTACCGATGCGTTCAGCGAACAGGATAACCTGTACACTATTTGCGTAAGGGGGTTGGATAACGGAAAAATTATTGAAGAGGATATTATATGTACCGCTATCAGCAGGGTGTTATCTGCAAAGCAGGAATGGAATGAAATCCTGCAAACGGTTCATAATCCCGAACTGCAGGTAATTATTTCAAACACTACCGAAGTTGGATTGCAGTTGGTGAAAGAAAAAGTGCTCGATACTGTTCCCGCTTCGTTTCCGGGTAAGCTGCTCGCAGTGTTGTACGAGCGTTATAGGCATTTAAGGAATGAGGGCCTTGTTGTTATACCAACCGAGCTACTGAGCGATAACGGCGAAATACTGCGCGGAATAATCAACGAACTCATTGCCTTTAATAATTTGGATGAGGAATTCAAAAAATGGCTGGATGAAAAAGTTGTATTCTGTAATTCACTCGTCGACCGGATCGTAACAAAGGATCCCGGTGAAGAATTATTGACAGGCATACAAAACCAACTCGGATACCACGACGAGTTACTCACTATGTGCGAAGACTACAGGCTGTGGGCCATAGAGGGCAATGCGGAAGTAGAGAAAATTCTTTCGTTTGCTTCAACAGGTGAGGGTGCGTTTGTGAAACCCGATATCGATATCTTTAAATTTCTCAAATTACACCTGCTGAATGGCACACATACGCTGAGCGCCTCGCTTGCTTTTCTTTCGGGCTTTGAGTTCGTAAAGCAGGGAATGGACGACAAATTGTTTTCATCTTACGTTGAAAACTTAATGTTGAACGATATCGCCAAAGCTATTCCTTACGATATTCCGGGTAGTGAAATAAAATCGTTTTCATCAAAAGTGCTCGACCGGTTCAGAAATCCTTTTCTTGAACATAAATGGATAAACATCACGCTGCAGAATTCGATGAAGATGAAGAACAGGAATGTGCCTGTATTGAAAAAATATAACGAACTGTATGGAGCTTCACCCGGGTACATGGCCACAGGTTTCGCTGGCTACCTGCTTTTTATGAAACCGGCCAAACAGGAAGGAAACCAGTTTTATGGTAAACGCGGTAATGACTTTTATCCCATCAACGACGAGCAGGCCGCGTATTTTTCGCAAGTATGGAGCAACAGCGGTTCCGTTGGCAAACTTGTAAATAATGTACTTTCAAATAGCGCTTTATGGGGTACCGACCTTTCGCGATTCACACCCTTCGCGGAATCCGTAGAAAAAAAATTATCGTCAATGATTGATAATGGGGTCCTTTATACAATCAAAAATATATGACTAACGAAACGAAGGGGAGAAGAAAGTTTTTAAAGAATACGGCGGCTGCAATGGCAGGTATTGCGGGTTTTTCAGCTGCGCCATTTCGATACGTTTCTGCTGAAGAGGTTTCACCGGCTTCCATATTACAACCAAAGTTTTACCCGGAACCGCGCATCCGCTTTTCCGTAATCGGGATTAATCACGGACATATCAATTCACAGGTAGAAGCGGTGAAGCGTGGTGGCGGGCAATTTGTATCCTTCTATGCAAAGGAACCAGATCTCGCAGCTGACTTCGCAAAAAAATTCCCCGAAGCAAAACAAGTTGGTACCGCCAAAGAAATTTACGAGGATAAATCAACCCACCTCATTATAAGCGCTGCCATACCCGATGAACGCGCACCGATAGGAATCGAGGCGATGAATCACGGTAAAGATTTTATGGCCGATAAACCAGGAATTGTAACCCTGAAACAACTTGAAGAGGTGAGGCGCGTGCAAAAGAAGACGGGCCGCATTTATTCGATCATGTACAGCGAGCGTCTTGAAAACGGCGCGACCATCAAAGCCGGCGAGTTAATAAAGCAAGGCGCTATTGGAAAAGTTGTTCAAACAATAGGTCTTGGTCCTCACAGGATGAACCCGAAATCGAGGCCCGAATGGTTCTTTCACGTAAAGCGCTATGGAGGCATCATTACCGACATAGCCTCGCACCAGTTCGACCAGTTCCTGTTTTTCACCGGCAGTAAAAAGGCTGAGGTAGTTGCTTCGCAGATTGCCAATGTTAATCATCCTGAATACCCGGAGTTTGAAGATTTTGGTGATGTAATGCTTAAAGGCGATGGCGGCACTGGTTATATTCGTGTAGACTGGTTTACTCCCGATGCATTGAAAACCTGGGGAGATGGACGACTAACCGTGCTCGGTACAGAAGGATATATCGAAGTGCGCAAGAATATTGATATCGCCGGAAGGGAAGGGGCC